>JBEBJC010000173.1:0-11920 GCA_040080105.1 Myxococcota bacterium | reverse complement strand
GGTCGGGGCGGCGCGAGGTCCGGGGCGCCCGCGTCGGCGGTCCCGACCGCCGGCACACCCGGCTCGACCGAGGGCTCGACCGAGGGCTCGACCGAGGGCTCGACCGAGGGCTCGACCGCCGCGACCCCCGCAGGGGAGGCCGCCGCCGGTCGGTCGGGGGTGGCGCCGGCGTCGGACGCGCCCGCGATCACGAGCCCGCCGAACGTCCCCGCGCCCACCACCAGCGCGAACGTGCCCGCGAACACCGCGGCGCCGACCCCCAACACCGCGAGCCCACCCGCGCGGCGCGGCGCGGGACGGCGCAGCGCCTCCGCCAGGCGGACCCGCAGCGCGCGAGCGGTGGAGAACCGGCGCGCCGGCTCCCGGGCCAACGCCACGTCGAGCACCTTCGCGAGCGGCGCGGGCAACCCCTTCGGGACCTTGACCCCGGCCTGGTGTTGCAGGATGCAGTCGCGGGCCGAGCCCCGGCACACCGGCGAGCCGGTGAGCATCTCGGTCAGCACCAACGCCATCTGGTACACGTCGGTCGCGGGGGACGCGCCGTCGGGGCCGAGAGACATCTCGGGCGCGAGGTACTGTGGCGTGCCGACCAGCTCGCCCGCGCGGGTCAGCCGGGCGTCGGACTCCGACACCGCGATGCCGAAGTCGAGCAGTGACATGTTCTCGTCGATCGTGCCGGGCGCGCTGAGGAACAGGTTCTCCGGCTTCACGTCCCGGTGGACGAGCCCGGCTTCGTGCACCGCCTGCAGGCCGTCGAGCGCGCCGATCACCAGCCGCACCGCGCGGGCGGCCGACATCGGCTTGCCGTCGATCTCGTGGAACAGGGTGTGCCCGAACAGGCGCTCGAGCACGAGGTACGGCCGGCCGTCGGGGGTCGTGCCGCTGTCGTAGATCGACACCACGTTCGGGTGGTCGACCCGCGCGAGGTGCATCGCCTCCCGCCGCATCCGGTTCGCGACGCTCGCGCGGTCCTCGAGCCCCACCTTGACCGCGACCGGCCGCCCGGTGGACAGCTGGAACCCCTCGAACACTGCGGCCTGGCCCCCTTCGCCGAGGAGGGCGCCGACCTCGTACCGGTCGTCGAGGACGGCGGGGAGTTCGGACTGGCCGGCGACGGACTCCGGAGACCCACGATGGCTGGCTGGCATGTCGACTCCGCGAGAGGATCGCCGGGGTTCGGCGTCCCACCGTTATCCCGGAGTCGGGTCGGGAGAATGTACCAGCACTGTAACTGGACGCTTCTACCTGGGACGTTCGAGCGCGGCCCGCCGCTCCCGCATCGACGGGTGTGTCCGCCGGAACCGATCCAGGTACCGGTCGAGCGCGGGCGGCAGCGACGGAGATGGCTCGACCGGAGGGTCGTCCCACTGCGGGTCGAGGGCCTGGAGCGCCGCGCGCCGATCGAACCCCGCGCGCACCGCCAGCTCCAGGCCGAGGCGGTCGGCGGCGAGCTCGATCTGCTGCGCGTTGCCGAGCCAACCCGCCGCGGCGTACATCAGCGACAGGTGACCGAGATCGTGGTGCGCCATCTCGTGCCCCAGCACGAACGCGAGCTCGGCGTCGGTCAGGCGTTCGGCGAACGACCGGGCGACGTAGATCCACCGGCCGCGCCGGGTGATCGCGACGTAGCTGCGGGTCCACAACACCACGGCCTGCTTCGGCGGCCCGTCGCGGACCGCGTTCAGCCGGTTCGCCACCGCGCGCGCCCGGTCCGCGTGTGCCCCGAGGTCGACGTACGCGTCGTCGACGAGGGAGGAGTCGAGGCCAACCCCGGTCAGGCTGTCGGCGACCCTGCGAACGACTGCGCGAACTCCCGCCATGGAGGAGGCGTATCTCAGCGCCCGGTGTCGTGGGGGAGCAGGGCGCGGATCTGCGCCTCGTGGTCGGCCGCTACCTCCCCCCCGAGCCGCTCGAGCGCCGAGGCCGCCTGGCGGCGCTCCTCGACCGGGGCGTCACTCGCGACGTACGCGGCGAGCGTGTGCGCGGCCTCGGTCGAGCCGAGGCTCTCGAGCGAGCCGACCGCGGTGGCCCGGATCGTCGGCTCGGCGTCGCGCAGCGCTTGCTCGAGGATCTCGGTGCCGTTCGGCACCTCCCCCCACGGCAGGCTCGCCAGCACCTGAGCCCGCACCTGAGGCTCGACCCCGACCCCGCGCGCGGCGTCCTCGAGCGCGGCGGTCGCCGCGGGGGTGCCGAGCTGCCGCAGCCCGCCAGCCGCGGCCCACCCCACGTCCGAGTCGTGTAGCGCCTCGATCAGCGCGACCTCCGCCGCCGGTCCACCGATCGACGTGAGGGCGTTCAGCGCCCCGGCGCGGGTCTCTGCCGCGTCCGCGCCGGTGAGCTCGAGCAGCCGATCGGCGGCCTCGGGTGTGCCCAAACGGGCGAGGGCCTGGGTCGCGACCTGCTCCAGCCGCGGATCGCCGGACCCCTCACACCGCTTCGCCAGCGCGTCGAGGTCGGTCCCGTCGCTGTACACGAGCGAGCTCAAGATCTGGGTGCGGAGCTCGTCGTCGTCGGTGCGATCCGCCAGCGCGGCGAGCCGCTCGACCTGGTCCCGGGTGCCGTTGCCGGCGATCGCCGCCACCGCGCCGTACCACTCGCGGCTGGTCCCGGTCTCGACCCGCGCGAGCACGGCGTCGATCGCGCGCTCGGAGCCGATCCTGACCAGCAGGTTCTCGGTCATCCCGTAGTCGTTGGTGCCGCCCTCGAGCTGCTCGAGCAGCATCCCCTCGGTCAGCGACACCTCGCCGCGATCGAGCAGCGCCCACATCGCGGTCTGGCGCACCGACGGGTCGGGGTCCTCCCCCAGGCGGATCAACAGCCGGGTCGCCTCGGGCGCGTACACGTTCGACAGGCTGGAGGCGAGCATCTGGCGCCGCGGACCCCTCTGGTCGACGATCGCCTCGAGCGCCGCCCAGTCCTCGGGGGTGCCGTGGAGCAGCAACAGCGGGGTCGGGTCCACCATCGGCGAGCCGGGGGCGCCGAGCAGCCGTCGAGCCAGCGACAACACCTCGTCCGGCACCTCGCCGGCGCCCCAGGTCCAGTTCAACAACCGGCCCTGCGCCGCGACCCGGACCTCGGTCGCCCCTCCTTCGGCCAGGGCGACCAGCCGAGGCAGCACTTCGGGCGCCGACGGGTCCACGATCGCGCCCACCGCCGCCGCCGACCGGCTCGCGGGCGACGACTCGGCGAGGTCGAGCAGGGCGTCCACCGCCGCTGGGGAACCGATCGCGGCGAGGGCTCCGAGCGACGCGTAGCGGACCTCGTTGGCGCCTTCGTCGGCGGCGTGGCGCAGCGCGCCGATCGCGCGCGGATCGCGCAACGACCCGAGGGACGTGGCCGCCCGCGCCGCGAGCGGCGCCGGCTTGGTCCGCAGGTCGTCGAGCAGCGCGTCGAGGACCAGCGGGTCGCGCTGCTGAGCCAACGCGTCGACCAACGCGGCCCGCTGCACCGTCCGCGGCCCGCGCAGGCGCTGCTCGATCCGGCCCTCCACCTCCGGATCGATCCGCGCCCGCCGGGCGAGCGCCCGGGCCGCGTCGGGCATCGAGGCGCGCCCGCGGTCGAGCTCGTCCCAGATCGCGGCCAGCGCGGCAGGGGTGCCGAGGGCCCCGAGCGCGGCCACTGCGCCGCTCCCGCGGGACGGGTCGGCCGCGAGCTCCTGCAGGCGCTGCTGTGCGGCGGGGTGTCCGGTGCGCCCGAGCGCGGCCGTCACCTCCCACGCCGACAGCTCTGGATCGTCGAGCCTGGCGACCAGCACCGCGACCGCCTCGTCGGTCCCGAGCCGACCGAGCGCGCGCAGGGCCGGCGTGTCGAGCTCGGGCTCGTGCGCCGCGAGGAGCGCGTCGAGCAGCTCTTCGTCTCCGGGGCGGCCCGCGATGCCCAGGAGCTCCGCGGCCACCGCGAGCGCGGACGGGGCGTCCGAGGTGGCGAGCACCGCGAGGGCGCGACCCCGCAGGTCGGCGGTCTCGGCCGCGGATCCGCGCAGTTCGGCCGCGACGTCCTGCCACCGCGCCCGCTCCGGGGGCGGCGCGGCGGGGACCCACCGAGCGACGGCCACCCCGGCGGCGGCCGACAGCACACACAGCCCGCTCGTCCACCACCTGGACATCTGGCCTCCCGGCACCGAACGACGCTCAGCATACGTCGCTTACGGACCGAGAGGGCGAGGCGGACCCCCTCAGCTCACAGCGGGAACGTGATCGGGTAGGTCACGTTCACCGGCTGCGCGCCCGCGGTCACGGTGAACTTCAGCTTCGCGACCTCGTCGAGAGCACACTTCTCGAGGTCGGGCGCGCCCGTCAGCGTGGTCGACTGGGTCTTCTGCCCGCTCACTGCGCCGTCGGCGCCGATCGTGAACCCCACGACCACCGTGCCGGCGAGCTGTGCGTTCTTCTTCTTGTCCTTGTCGAAGCACTTCTTGAGCGCCGGCGCCGCGCCGGTGACCGCCTGCGCGACCGCCGGCCGACCGACGCCCGTGCCGCCGAACGCCGCGTCGAGCGCGCTGGAGAGCGCCGCGGACTCGCCGTACACCGCCTTCACCTGGTCGGCGAGGGTGCTCGCCGCCGCGACGTCGCCGGTCCCGGCCAGGATCGCCACCCGCAGCACCGCCGCGCGCTGGGCGATCTGCTTCGGCCAGGTCTCACCCTTCGGCTTGAGCAGGGTGTCCTGCAGCGTGTAGGTCGGGTGCTTCGCCGCCCACCCTTCGGCCATCAGCCCGGCGTCGAGCTCCGCTGCGGCCTCTGCGTCGCGGCCCAGCCCGTGCAGCGCCTCGACGTGCGCGAGGTGGCCGTCGAGCGCCCACCCGTTGTCGACGAGCAGCTTCTCCGACAAGTTGAGCGCCATCTCGTGTTTGTTCTGCTCGATCCGGATGAACGCGATCGTGAGCCGAGCGAAGTCGTCCGCGCCGGCCATCACCAGGCGGGTCGCCGCGAGCTCGGAGTCCCCTTCGGACAGGGCGATCCACCCTTCGCTGTACCGGCGCAGGTCGACGTTGGTGCCGGCGTCGCAGGTGGGCCACAGCTCGCGCGCGTCGACCGGCTTACCGGTCGCGGCCAGCACCTGGACCTTCAGGCACGCGCTGTCTTCCTTCGGCAGGCCCGCCGCCTCGGCCTCCCCGATCCACTTCGACGCGCCGTCGAAGTCGCCGAGCTGGATCAGCAGCCGGTTCCGCCGCCACCACATGTTCGAGTCGTCCTTGGTGACGCCCAGGAACTTGGTGGTGGCCTCGACCGCCTCGGTGTATCGCTCGGCCTCGTTGTACGAGTCGGACACCCGCGCCCAGCCTTCGTTCCGGTCGGGGTACAGCGCCGCCATGAGCTCGCCGACCTTGACCGCGTCGTCGTACTGCTCGTTGCCCACGAGGGCGCGCGCGAGCGAGTTCAGGCACTTGCCGCACCCGGGCTGCGCGTCGACCGCCTCCACCAACAGCGGGATCGCCTCGCCCCACTGCTCCTGCTTCCGCTTCGCGTCTCCGCGGCCGAACGGATCGATCGCCTTGCCCTTCGGATCCCACTTCGCCTTCTTCGGCTGCTCCAGCGCCGCCGCTACGTCGACCGGCGTCGGGGCCGCGGCCGCGACGTCTTCCGCCTGCGCGACCGAACCCAACCAGCACGAGGCCACAATCCCCACCATCGCCCACCTCGGTCTTCGGCGGCAGCGACCGCCCGATCCACAGAGTTCACCGCGCAGTCTGGGCGCGGCCGCGCTCTCATACCGCGTCTGTCGGTCGGAGGGCAACGCCCGGACGCTCAGGTCGACCACGCCCCGTCGGCGTGGGGGCGAGCCAGGCCGTGGCGCGCGAGCCACCGCAGGTGGGTCAGGATCTGGGCTGCGGCGAGCGGGTGGAACGCGGCAGCGAGCTCGGGGTACACCCGCGGCGCGAGCTGCAGCGCGCTCGCCCGCCCGTGCGTGTCGAGCGCGGTCCGCACCTGCTCCGATCGCTGGTTGCGGTGCGCGACGTAGAACGAGAGGATCGCGTCGGCGTGGGGGAGCACCGGCCCGTGCGCCGGCATCAGCGCGGTGGGCGCGAGCGCGCGCACCCGCTCGAGGCTGTCGAGGTACTGCTGCAGGTCTCCTTCGTCCGGGTCGATCACGATCGTCCCCACCCCGGCCACCAGGTCGCCCGCCACGACCCACCCGGCCGACCGGTGGCGCAGCACGAGGTGACCGGGCGCGTGGCCCGGGGTGAAGTGCGCGACCACGTCCGGGTGGACCTCCTCCCCATCGGCGACCGGCTCGTCCACGTCGATCCGGCCGCGGACCAGGTCGGCGGTCGCGGCGTGGGCGGCGATGGGTACGGGGTGGCCGATCTTCGCCAGCCGGTCTCGCAGGTCGATCGCGCCGGAAACGTGGTCGGCGTGGTGGTGGGTCAGGAACAACCGCGCGACCCGCCGGCCCTCGGCGTGGGCGCGGTGCAGCGCGTCGAACGTGCGCGCCCGCTCGTCGTCGTACGGCGACGCCGGGTCGACCACCACGAGTGAGGCGTCGCCCACCACCCAGGTGTTGGTGTGGGTCGCCGGCGGCAGCGTCGGGGTGCGGACCGAAATTCGCGCCAGCGCGTGAGCGACGGTTTCCATCTCGCCACCGTAACCATGCGTCTCGCCGCAGATTATGATGATCACTCGTGGAGGTCCGATGCTCGCTGGCCTTTGGCTCTGGGGGAGTGCCTCCGCCGCCGATCTGGTGGACTTCGCGTGTGACCCCGAAGGGCCGCTCGTGGGGGTGGCGCCGCTCGCGGTGACCTGCGAGGTGGTGCCGCCCGCGTCGGGCACGTGGGACGCGGTCAGCTGGACCGGGGGCGACGGCTCGGTGGTCGAAGGCGACGTGGTGTCGTTCTCGTACGACGCGCCGGGCGACTACACCGTGTCGGTGCGCCTCGACGGGTACCTCGACGCGGACGGCGCGCCGCCGCCCGACGACGTGGAGCACGTCGAGTACTCGTTCGTCACCCTGTGCGGACCCCCCGAGCCCGAGTTCGGCTACCGCAACAAGGGCGGGCTCGACTACGAGCTGGTGAACCGCAGCGCGGTGTCCACCTCGTGCCTCGCCACCAGCCGGTGGAAGTTGTACCGGGGCCGCAGCGCCACCGGAGAGCCGGCGTTCGTGTTCGACACCTGGGAGCCGCGGGTGGAGCTCTCCGAAGGGCCGTGGACCGTGCGGCTCGAGCAGACCGGGGTCGGCGGTGAGGGGGCGGCCGAGGTCACCCTGCTCGCCCGGTACCAGCTCACCCAGGACTACACCGATCGGTCGGCGTACCCGTGCTCCACCGGTCCGCTCGCGGCCGGTCCGCTGGGCGCGCTTGTCGTCGCGACCCTGGCGCGGCGCCGCAGGCGGAGCCCGGCGTGATCGCGTTCCTGGCCGGGGTGGCGTTCGCGCAGAGCGTGCAGCCGCCGATCTCCGAGGTGGACCACCCCCGATACGTCGACGCGACCGGCGCGCCGCTCACGTGGGCCGAGGTGCGCTCGATGGCCGCGGGCTCGGAGGCGATGGCGCTGGTGCACCGGCGCCAGGTCGGTCGGAACCTCGTGCGGGCGATGTTCGTGGGGGCGACCGCACTCGAGGCGTGGGGCACGGTCGAGCTGGCTCAGCGGGGGCGCTGGACGTCGTACGCGCTCGGGGCCCAGACCGGCCTCACCGGTTTGTGTGCGGTCTTGTCGTTCACCAACGCCCCCACGGCGTGGGCCGAGGACCGGGCGCTCCTGGTGAACGGGGTCAACGCGGCCACGGTGGGTCGGCGGTGATCGCCGCCCTCCTCGTGGGCTGTGGGGGAGCGGACGGGGCAGGGGACTCGGGGTCGCCGCTCGCCCGCGCGGCGGGCACGCTGGTCGCGATGGATGGGTGGACCCCGGGCGACGTGGCGGTCGCTGCCGATCCGTACGCGCCCGATCGCCCGGTCGGCGCCGACTGCCCGCCCAGCGGCTACACGGTCGAGGGGAGCAGCTTCGAGGTGAACACCGGGTCGTGCACCTGGGCGTGGTTCCAGCAGCCGGCGGCGGTCGACCTGATCCCGGGCGACGTGGTGGAGATCGTGTTCTGGCACTCGGTCCTGGTTGCAGACGGCCCGGCGACGGGCCACCTGGCGCTGTCCGTCGGTGACGCTCCGCTGTTCGAGGCCACGGTCGACATCCCCCACGATCCCGCTGCCTACACCGAGGTGGTCGAGGTCCCGTTCACCTCCGACCCCGGTGACGTGGTGACGCTCCACCTGCACAACCACGGGGCGAACACCTGGAACCTGCTGCGGGTCGAGCGCCAGGCGACCGGAACGGTCGAGTAACCGGCGAACGCTCAACGGGGCGCCCCGCCGTCCGAACGGTGAGACGGGGAGGCGCCGGGTGTACGGCTTGGTCAACCAGGCCATTCGGGACCTGATCCTCGAGCGCGGGGGCGCGGAGCTGTGGCGCAGGGTCCGCGCCGCCTCGAACCTTCCGTTCGACGAGTTCGTTCGGATGCAGGCCTACGACGACGCGGTCACGTTCGCGATGGTGCGCGGCGCGGCCGCCGAGCTCGGCGCGACCGAGCCGGACCTGCTGCGGGCGTTCGGGCGGTTCTGGATCGCGTGGGTCGAGCGCGACGGGTTCGGCGCGCTGCTCGACTCGGGGCGGACGCTCGGCGAACAGCTGCGGGGCCTCGACACGTTGCATGCCAGGTTGTCAGCCTCGTACCCAGAGTTCCGCGCCCCGGTGTTCACCTGCGACGACACGGCGGAGGGGTGGCGCGTCACTTACCGGAGCTCGCGCGTGGGCCTCGGCTCGATGGTGGCCGGGATGTTGGAGGGGCTCGCCCTCCGCCACGGGCAGCCGGTCACCGTGACCCCGGCGGGTGAAGGGACGTTCCACGTGGTGCGGACGTGACCCGGGTGGGGCTTTCGCCGGCCCTGTTCGACCAGGCGTTCCCGTTCCACCTGGTCGTCGACGAGCGGGATCGCGTGGTGCAGTGTGGGCCGTCGCTGCTCGAGGTGTGCCCCGCAGTGCGCGTCGGCGCGTCCCTCGGCGACGTGGTGACGCTGCGCCGCCCCGCGGTCGCGCCGACGTACGAGGCGCTGCGGGCGCTGCGCGGGCAGCTGTGCTTCGTGCGGGTGACCTCCCACCCGATCGAGCTCCGCGGGCAGTGGCTGGTGCAGGGCGAGCGGATCGTGTTCGTGGGCTCGCCGGTCGTGACCCGCCTCGACGAGCTGCTCGAGTCTGGCCTGAAGCTCGCGCACTTCGCGGTGCACGATCCGGTCGCCGACTACCTGTTCCTGCTGCACTCCCGCGACATGACCCTCGCCGACGTGCGCACGCTGCAAGAGCGGGTCGCGCGGCGGAACACCGAGCTCGAGTCGGCCGAGGCCGATCTGCGCCGGCAGCAGGTGGTGGCGGCCGAGGCGCTGCAGCAGTCGCAGGAGAAGAGCAGCTTCCTCACCAGCATGAGCCACGAGCTGCGCACGCCGTTGAACGCGATCGTCGGGTACGCCGAGCTCCTGCTCGACTCGGACCAGACGCCCTCGGCGCCGCCGGTGCGGGCCGACCAGCCGGTACCGGACGGAGAGCTCCAGCGGATCCTGTTCGCCGCGCGCCAGCTCGAGTCGCTGATCGACGACGTGCTCGACCTCGCGAAGGTCGAGGCGGGGCGGATGGACGTGCACCCCGAGCCGGTGGACCTGGTCGAGCTCCTCGACGGCCTGTCGTCGACGGTGCAGCCGATGGCCGACCGGGTGAAGACCACGCTGGTGTTCGAGCCTGCGGACGTGACGCTGATCACCGACCGGCGCAAGGTGCACCAGATCGTGCTGAACCTGGTGGCGAACGCGATCCGGGCGACCCGCGGCGGCGAGGTGCGGGTGCGGGTGGTCCCGGCAGGGGCCCGGGTGGTGTTCGAGGTGGTCGACACGGGCGTCGGCATGGCCCCCGAGACGGTAGGGCGGCTGTTCCGCCCGTTCGTCCAAGGGGACGAGACCGGGCGTCGCGGCGGGACCGGGCTCGGCCTCACGATCTCGCGGCTGCTCGCGCGCCTGCTGGGCGGCGACGTGTCGGTCGAGAGCGAGCTCGGCAAGGGGTCGACGTTCCGGCTCACGCTGCCGCGCGACGCGTCGACCCCCGACCCCGACGGCGTGGCCCGCTGAGCGCCCTTCAGTTCCGGATCGGGCAGTCCCACACGTCCAGGGCCGCCTCCTGGTACTTGCCTTCGACGAAGTCCTCGCAGCTCATGTCGAGCAGCTCGTTGTACACCTCGGCCGCGCGGGCCGCGTCGTAGTCGCAGTCGGAGTCCGCCAGCTCGGTCACGGTGCGGTTCAGCGCGCGCTCCCAGCTGTCGCGGCAGTCCTCCATCCCGAAGTACAGCGAGTCGAACGCGCCGCGAGCGCACTCACGGGTGCGCTCGCACACGCCGTCGGCCAGGAACGGACCGTAGCCCTCCTGCAAGATCGCGGTCGGGCGACACCCGAGCGCCACCAGCACCATCGGCCACCCGCGGCTCATCGGCTCCCCCCGTAGGTGTACCCATAGGTCAGGTCGGGGCAGTCGTACACGAGGTCACACGCGGCGATCGAGTCGCCCTCGAACCAATCCTCACACGACAGGCCGCCGATCCGGTTCACGCACTCCCTCGCCTCGCTCGGCACGTACTCGCAGTCCAGGTCCTGGTACAGCTCGAGCTCCGGGTCGATCTCGTCCTTCTGCTCGCCGACGCAGTCGTCGAACGAGGTGTACTCGCTCTCGAAGAACCCGAGCGTGCACCGCTCGGTCTGCTTGCAGATGTTGTTCGCGAGCGCGGTCGCGTAGTCGTCCTCGGACGCGATCCCGCATCCGCCGGCGAGCGCGACGCTCCACCACAGCCTGGTCAAGGGGTCCCTCCGCCGAAGCATCATAGCGGCGCCGCCCGAGCGCGGGTAGGCCAGCTCGGGAGGACGCCGATGATCTGGTGGATGGCGTGCGCCGCGCCGGACCCGAGACCCGACCTGGACGCCCCGCTCGCGTGCGCCCCCGGCTGCGCCCGCGCCGAGTCCGCCCGCGCCGCGTGGTCCGCCGGGGTGCGGTGGCTCACCCGGGTCACCGCCGACCCGTCGGTTCCGGTCAGCGTGGACCTGTACGTGGCGCTGGCGCCCACCGCGCGGCGATTCCGGTCCGCCGCGCTGGACCAGCTGCTGGTGCAGCTGCGCGACCGCGCCGACCGGCCGGGGGACCCCCGGCGGCGCGCGTGGGACCCGAGCGCCCGCCTGGCGGAGAACCCGTCCGCCAGCTGGTCGGCGGCGCCCGGAGCCACGCTCCACCCGAACCGGGCCCTGGTCGAGGCGCTGTACTGCCCGGAGCACGGGATGCGGCCGGAGACCGTGCGGTGGCTGTGTGAGGACTGGCGGGACGCGGGCGGCCCAGCCTCGGCCCACGCCGCGTGGTTCCTGTCGCTCGCGGTGGGGCAGGGTTGCACCCCGCGGTCGGAGACCTGTCTCGACGCCCTGGTGACCGAGCTCGTGACCGCGGCGCACGCCGAGCCGGCGCCGGTCGGCACCGAGGATCGCGACCGCCTCGCGGAGCAGCTCCTGTTCGCCCGGCTCGGCGGGGCGCCGCCGGCGACGCTCGGCGCCGAGGTCGACCAGCTGGTCGCGTCCCAGCGGCAGGACGGGGCGTTCGCCGCCCCGGCCGACCCCGAGTCCCGGTGGGCGGTGGTACACGCGACGGTCGCCTCGGTGTGGGCGCTGTCGGAGTGGCTCGCGGCCGATCAGCAGCCGTCTTCGTCGGCGAAATCGTCGAAGTCTTCCGGATCGTCGGGGCATTCGTCGGTGTCGTCGCGGTAGCCGTCGCCGCACTTGAGGGCGTAGACGGCGTGCGTCTTGGGAAAAGCCTTCTCGAGAAGGTCGCAGAAGGCGCCGTACTTGTTCTCCTCCATCAGGCGGTTGATGCCCATGATGATGGCGCCCGAGCGCGCGTCGAGCGGGAGGCCGGCCTCA
>JBEBJC010001180.1:0-2593 GCA_040080105.1 Myxococcota bacterium | reverse complement strand
ATCTGTGAGGAGGCGATCAAGGTGCAGGACGCCATGATCATCTGCGCGCCGGTCATCTCGCAGATCGCGGCCGAGGCGGCGGTGCGCGAGGCGTGGGACTATCCGTCCACCTTTCACACCGAGCTGCTCGCCCGCCGGCGAGTGTAGGAGGGCGACGTGCGGGTGTTGGTCGTCGGAGGCGCGGGGTACATCGGGTCGGTGTGTGGGGCGCACCTGGTGGAGCACGGCCACCACGTGGTCGTGCTCGACGACCTGTCCACCGGGCACCCGCAGGCGGCGCCCGGTCCGCTGGTGCAAGGGGACGTGCGCGACCGCGCCCGCACCGCCGAGCTGCTCCGCGCCGGTCGGTTCGACGCGGTGATGCACTTCGCCGCCCGCGCGGTGGTCGGCGACAGCGTGCGCCGACCCACCGACACGTTCTCGGTCAACGTCGGCGGCACCGCCGCGCTGGTCGACGCGATGAACCTCGCGGGGGTCCGCTCGTTGGTGTTCTCGTCGACCTGCGCGGTGTACGGCGAGCCCCTCCACCTGCCGCTCACCGAGGACCACCCCCACGCGCCGGTGAGCCCGTACGGCGAGAGCAAGTCGATCGCGGAGCGGATCCTCGGGCTGGCCCGCGAGCGCGAGGGGCTGCGGGTCACCGCGCTGCGGTACTTCAACGCCGCCGGAGCCGCGTCCGACGGCTCGCGCGGGGAGGCGCACCACCCCGAGACCCACCTGGTGCCGCTGGCGCTGGCGGCCGCGGCCGGGGCGTCGCGCCCGCTGACCCTGTTCGGCGACGACTGGCCCACCCGGGACGGCACCTGCGTGCGCGACTACGTCCACGTCGAGGACCTCGCCGAGGCTCACCGGCTCGCGCTCACCGCGTTGGTCGACGGCGAGGCCGGCAGCGCGTACAACCTCGGCACCGGGCGAGGCGCCACGGTGCGCGAGGTGCTGCAGGCGGTGGAGCGGGTCACCGGGCGGCCGGTGCCCCACGGGGTCGAGGGCCGGCGCGCCGGCGACCCGGCGGAGCTGTGGGCCGACGGCTCGCGCGCCCGGTCCGCGCTGGGTTGGCGCCCGAAGCACGACCTGGAGCGGATCGTGGCCGACGCTGCGCGGTGGGCGGCGGCTCCGCGGTACGGTGGAACGCCGGTGTAACCAGGCTTCGTCGGGTGCGGCCGAGCGGGCGAACAACGGAGGTTCCGTGGTCCGACTCGTGGTGTGGGTCCCGGTGGTGTGGCTGGCTGCGTGTGACGATCCTGTCCCGGTCGAGCTCGCCGCAGAAGACGGCGTCGCCCGGCTCAAGGAGCTCGGCGGACCGAACGGGACGTACGACTACTGCGACGGGACGCTGACCTGCGCGGCCGGGGAGGGCGACTGCGACGTCGACGCCCAGTGTGACCCGGGGCTCGTGTGCGTCGACGATCACGGGACGAACCGCGGCTTCGCGTGGACGGTGGACACGTGCGGCCCCAGCCACTGCGAAGACGGCGCGCTGACCGGCGACGAGACCGCGATCGACTGGGGCGGCGCCTGCGGCACCTCGTGCAGCGCCACGCCGAACACCTACGGGTACTGCAACCCCGGCTGCCCGTGTGGGGTCGGTGAGGGCGACTGCAACACCGACGCCGAGTGTGACGTGGGCCTCGAGTGTGGGCTGAACAACGGCGCCCAGTTCGGCCTGACCTGGACGCTCGACCTGTGTGTGGCCTCGACCTGCAACAACGGGGCGCTGGACGCGGGCGAGACCGCGATCGACTTCGGCGGCAGCTGCGGCTCGGCGTGTGCCGGGGCCAACGGCGACCAGGAAGGGTACTGCTCCCCCGGCTGCCCGTGCGCGAGCGGGGAGGGGGATTGTGACGCCGACGACGAGTGTGACACCGGGCTGTTCTGCGTGTCGGACCGGGGCGGCGACTTCGGGATGGACCCGAAGCACGACGTGTGCCTGGCCGCGGCGGCGGTGACCGATCTCGGGGTCGGTGACCTCGTGATCACCGAGATCATGTCCAACCCGGACAAGGTGGTCGACTCGCGCGGGGAGTACTTCGAGCTGTACAACGCGACGGCGGGCGTGGTGAACCTGAACGGGCTGTACGTCCAAGACGCGAGCGCCGCCCAGTCGTTCACCGTCGGGGTCGATCTGTTCCTCCCCCCCAACGGCTACGCGGTGTTCGGCAAGAACGGTAGCTCCGCCCTCAACGGCGGGTTCACCGTGGACTACGACTACAACGACGTGTTCGTGCTGCTGTCGTCCGATCAGATCCGGGTCGAGGACGGCGCGGGGCTGATCATCGACAAGGTCGTGTACAACCTGACCTGGCCGCAGCCGGTCGGGAAGGCGATCGAGCTCGACCACCTGTTCACCGACGCGGTCTCGAACGAGACCTCCGGCAACTGGTGTGAGTCGATCGGGTTCCTCGGGCTCGGGGACCGCGGTAGCCCCGGCGCGCAGAACCGCATCTGCCCTCCGTGACATCGCTGTGACTCCGGGCCGAGTTACGCCTCGGTTCCGGAGGCCGACATGTGGTGGTGGCTCGCCTGCACAGGGTCGCTCGGCGTTCGGCCCCCATCGTCGGACACGGCCGTCGGGACGCCCGCCCCCCCGGCCGAC
>JBEBJC010001179.1:0-2596 GCA_040080105.1 Myxococcota bacterium | reverse complement strand
CCCCGCTGGTGCCGAACGGCGCCGGCGGCTTCACCGTGGCGACCGCCGCCGACGGGACCCCCGACTGGCAGTGGCGGAGCGGCGCGCCGGCTCCGCAGCTCGGCGACGACCTGATCCCGACGCCGTGGAGCGCGGTGGACCCGGACAGCGGCGAGGAGGTGGCGATCCACCAGGGTACGATCGCGTGGAACCCGTGGCGCGGGCGGTGGCTGCACGTGTTCACCCAGTCGTTTGGCAGCTCCTCGCTGATCGGCGAGATCTGGTACGCCGAGGGGGACACGCCGGTCGGCCCGTGGTCGTGGGCGCGCAAGATCATCACCCACGACGGGTACTCGTTCTACAACCCGTACTTCCACCCCTGGTTCGCGTCGGAGGGAGGTCGGCGGGTGCTGTTCGAGGGCACCTACACCGCCTGGCTCGGTGACCAGCCGCCGACCCCGCGCCACGACTACAACCAGCTCCTGTACGCGCTGGACCTCGACGCGCCGGGGGTCGCCGTGCCGGTGCCGTTCTACGGGTCGGTGCGGGGACCGGTCCCGCGCCACGACGCGGCGCTCGACGCGGCGGTCGCGTTCGGCGCGCTGGAGTCGCCGGGGCCGGACCGGACACCGATCCGGTGGACCGGCCCGGACTGCGCGGCGCGGCGGCTGGACCCCCAGGGTGCAGGGGAGGTCGCGTTCCACGCCCTGCCGGCCGGGTCGGTGGGGCCGGGGCTGGTGGACCTGGTGGAGTGGACCCGGCCCGACGGCTCGCTCACCTGGTCGACCGGGGCGGTCGACGACGCGGTCGAGGGGCCGGCGGTGGCGGCGGTGTGGTCGGCGAGGTGGGCCCCGCCGGTGCCGTTGTCGCTGTACCCGCTGCCCGACCGGGCGGACGCGGGGCCGGACCGGTGCGCCGCCGCGTCGCCGGTGCGCCTGGACGGCTCGGCGTCGGTGCTCGCGGGGGGGATCGAGTCGTGGTCGTGGTCGTGGCCCGGTGGGTCCGCGTCCGGCGAGTCCCCGTCGGTCGAGCTGGCGCCCGGGGTCCACGTGGTCGCCCTGACCGTGTCCGGCCCGGGCGGAGACGCGGTGGACGTCGTGGTGATCGACGTCGCCGCCGGGACTGGGCCCACCGACCCGACGACGGACTCCGGGACCCCACCGCCCGGCGCGGACGGAGGGCCGGCCCCGGCGGAGGGGTGCGGGTGCGGACCGACCTCGACCCCCACCGCCACCGCCACCGGGTGGGTGGTCGTCCTGGGCCTCGCGATCAGGGCGCGAGCACGACGACCAGCGCGACCGCAGCGACCCCGAGCGCGGTGAGCCCGCCCAGCACCACCACCGCCGCGGCGACCCACCGGCCCCACCGCACGCCGGGGGCTGGCGAGGAGGTGGCGCGGCGGCGCAGGTCGGGCAACGAGCTGGCCGGGGCGGCGCGCCGGCCGAGCGCGGGCGGCTGGGTGCCGGTCAGCGGGCCTGCGACGTCGGTGGGGACCATCTCGGCTCCGCCCTCGGGCGTGGCGTGACGGTAGGCGCGGGAATCGGACAGTTTCCAGTCGGCCATGAGCGGACTGTACCCACCGACCTCCGATCCTGCGGGCTCACGGGGGTTTCGATCGGACCGGAGCTGGAACGGGGTGATACCGGCGCGCGGGGGTCGTCGACCGATGGACGGTCATGACCGGGTCACTGCCGTTCGGGATCGCCCTGTGGGTCGCGGCAGCGGCGGCGGGAGGTGATCGGTCCGAGCAGGTCGCCGCCGCGCGGGCGTTCGCAGGCGTCGACCCCCAGCAGGCGCTGACCCAGGTCGAGTCGCTGCGCCGACAGGCCGTGGCGGAGGGCGACCTGGCGAGCCAGCTCGGCGCCGACGAGGTCGCGTGCCGCGTGTGGTCCGACCTCGACACCGAGCGCGCGTTGGCGGTCGCCTCCGCCGGCGTCGCCGCCGTGTCCGACCCCTCGGGGCCGGCGCGGGAGGCGTGGCTGCGCCTGCGGGCGTGCCTGGCCGAGATGCAGATCGAGGTCGGCGAGGTGACCCAGGGGCTCGACGAGCTCGAGGAGCTGCTGTCCCTCTCGTCCGGCGCGGAGACTCGAGCGCTCGCGCTGGTGGTGCGGGGCGCGTACCGGTCGCGGTCGGGAGCGCTCGAGGCGGGGCAGGCGGATCTGCTCGAGGCGTGTGAGGCGCTGCGGGTCGCTCGGACCCCCGATCGCGAGCTGTGCTTGGGTCACCTCGCCGGCCACTACCGACGGGTCGGCGACGGGCAAGAGGCGTTGCGCCTGCAGCGTCGGCTCCTGGACGACGCGCACGCCCGCGGCGCCACGTACGACGAGTCGATCCACGCGTTCGCGGTCGCCCAGTCGCTGCAGCAGCTCGAGCGGTGGGCCGAGTCGCTCGACGTGCTGCGGGCGGCGTCGGCGTCGAGCGAGCGGCTCGGCGACCAGGTCGGCGTCTCGTTCGCCGAGCACGATACGGCGGTCGGCTTGCTGCGGATGGATCGACCCGTCGAGGCGCTGGCCCACGTCGAGCGGTCGTTGGCGCTGCTCGATCCGGGCGTCGACCCGTACCAGACCGTCAACGCCACCATCACGCTCGCCCAGGCGCTGGCGGGGGTGGGCCGGGC
>JBEBJC010001178.1:0-2597 GCA_040080105.1 Myxococcota bacterium | reverse complement strand
CCCTCTCACCGACATCCACGGCGACGGGTGGCCACCCGACTGGGCGGTGTGCGGGATCTCGTGGTTCGACGCTGCAGCGTTCGCGCAGGGGGCCGGGGCGCGGCTCCTCACCGAGGACGAGTTCGAGAAGGCCGCCCGGGGGGTGGATGCGCGCCGGTATCCGTGGGGCACGACCTTCGATCCGGCGCTGTGCAAGATGGCCCTCACCCGGCCCGGGACCCCGGTTCCGGAGCCGGTCGGGTGTGTACCGGCGGACCGCTCGCCGTTCGAGGTGGGAGACCTTGCCGGAGTCATGCGCACGTTCTGCGCGCGGCCCAATCCGAACGAGGACTCGGTCGCCCACGTTCGAGGCGGGTACTGGGGCGCCGGGGAGCGCCTGTGCCGGTCCGCCAACCGTTACCCCAGCCAGATGCGGGCCGTCCAGGCCCACTTGGGAGTGAGGCTCGCCCGAAATGGAACCATCACAAACTAACCCGGAGAACCAAGTGACCATCTGCGATCACTTCGACTGGTCCGACTTGTACTTCACCGACACCCTCACCGGGGACACTGGACTGTCCAAGGTGTTCGTGCTGGTGTGGAGTGGGACCAAGGCCAGGGTCGTGGCCTTGGGCGCGCACGCTGATGCGACGTTCACGCCGCACACCCCTGGGGTCCTGCGCGACTACGACTTCAACCATCCCTCGGATTCCGTCTTCGACCACCTCGCGATCGCCGCAAGCAGCAGCTTCGCGCTCTCTGATGAACAAAAGGTCCTGATTCGCCTGAAGAAGAAGACCGGCGGCGGAGACCTGGTGGTGCAGATCTGGCTCGATCAGGCTAACGGCTGGAAGATCCAGAAGATGCAGGGGTAGACGGTGCAACTTCAAGAGCCTTTCACCGCACCGGACCTCACCTTTGATCCCCTCGTGCCTGAGGACCCCAATCCATCCCTGGTCGCGCTGCAGGCTCCGGGCCTCCCGTACGTGCAGTTGGACACGACGGGCGCGCAGTTGCGGGAGTGCCGACGGGAGACGAAGGCTGGCCATGAATGGCACGAGCGCAACGCCGTCGAGTGCCCGTTTCTCGGTCCGTGGACTCACGTAGGCAACGGTCGCTTCCAGGCTTCGCGGCGGCCGTCCGAGGTCGAGAGGCGAACGCTGTACCTTGCCCAGATCAACTCCGACAACATCGTACGGTCCGTTACACCGCTGACGGTGTATTGCCTTCCCGGCCTGCCCTCGGGTGACTGGCTCAGCGAGCGAGATGGCCCGAAGGTGCAGGACGTGCGTGTCCTGACAACGGCGATGACAGGCGCGAGGACGCTCGAGCAGGCGCTGCGTAACCTGCACAGTAGGGTCTCTGCTGTGATCGCATACGATTCGGAGGGCGGGTTCAGCCTGGGAGTCCCAGAGGTTTCCGAGGGTATCGGCACCGAGGCCGTCAACGACGCGACGGACTTCGTAGCCCCGTGGCTGAGGCTCATCCTCGAGCGGCCGGACTACTGGGAGGGCACTTCGCAGTGCCACGGGCAGGCCAACCTCTTCGGCGGCGTGCTGACACTACTCGGATGGCACACCGAGCTGTGGACCTTCAGGCATCCGGCGTACAACCATCACGCAGTGTGCGCAATTCGCAAGCCGTCCGATGGGTGGATGATTCTCGACCCGTCCGTCGGCGCGGAGTTGGTGCCGCTCGATGTCTACTTCGGTGCGCACGGAGGGTGGTTCGAGGGCACCCGCCGCCCGCTTGGAGTCGAGCAGCCAAGGCTGTTCGAAGTAGCACACAACGGGGAGACCACCGAAAATTTCCTCCATCGCGTGGTACCCGACGATGGCGCGGATTGGGCCTGGCTGTACGGGCTTGCCGAGGACGACCGTACAAAAGGCAAGCAGCCCCTCGCGCTGTTCGTTGGACACGCGCTGCCGGGTTGGTACACCCTGGCGAT
The DNA here is from genome assembly GCA_040080105.1 of Myxococcota bacterium. Lineage (GTDB taxonomy): Bacteria > Myxococcota_A > UBA796 > UBA796 > JACKER01. Next base: position 670 of record JBEBJC010001178.1, on the reverse strand, counting down.
GATCGGAGACCAACACACCGGGGCCGGAGGGTTTCACCGCCTGGATCGGGCGCGCACCACCCAGGTCGAGTTGACGGTTGGAACCGGTGTTGATCCTATGGAGCCTGACCGATCGGTCTCCAAACTCAACCGCCGGTTCCTCGAGCCCAACGCCAACCTGAGGGGTACCCTGTCGACCGCCGACGTGGTCCGAGGCGGGATCGTGACGATCGGGCGCAAGTAGTGGAGCCCGACCAGCTGCTCCCTGCGCTATCCGCGCTCGCCGGGTCCACCGACCCCGAGGCGCTCCTGCGCACCGCCGTCGACCTCACCGTGGGCCTGGTCCACGCGCGCCTCGGGTACGCCGCCCTCGGGCGCGCCGAGGACCCGTCGTGGTCCGTGCTGTCCGTCGCCGACCCCGGCGACGCCGAGGCCACCCGCGAGCGCGTCTCCCGGACCGTGCGGGCGCTGGCGCTGCGCGAGGGCAAACCCATCCTCACCGCCGCCGCCGATCTGGACCCTCGGTTCCAGAGCGGCAGCGTACGGGTCAACGGCGTCAAGGCCGTGATCTGCGCTCCGCTCGGCGCTGCCGACGCCCCCGGGGTGTTGTACGTCGAGGGGGCGCCAGGGATGCGGTTCACCGAGGGGCAGGTCCGCTTGGTGGAAGGCATGGCGCGCCTCGCCGGGCAGG
>JBEBJC010001177.1:0-2599 GCA_040080105.1 Myxococcota bacterium | reverse complement strand
CGGGGCCCACGGGCGCGGCGACCTGGCGGGCCTGGCCGCCGAGCGCCTGCCACGAGTGGCGGCGAAGGTCCCCCCGGTGGCCCCGCGCGCCCACCCCGCGTGGGCCCACGTGGCGTTCCTCGAACAGGAGGCGGACCGCCCGGGTCGGATCCGGTCGTTCCTGTCGATGTTCCGGCTGCGGTGAGCCCTCAGCGGACCCGGACCCACGCCCCCGCGTCGACCGGGCCGGTGGACCCCACGGTGCCGTCGGGCCAGGTGACCTCGAGGTCGTCGACCCGCTCGGAGTCGCCGAGGCCGAACGACACGATCGGCGGACCTCCGGTCTGGTACGAGGTCGAACCGGCGGTGACGTACCGCAGCTGGGTCCGCCCGCCGATCCGCGCCCGCACCGTGGCGCCGATCGCGTCGGGGTTCGGGCCTCCGGCCGACAGCGAGACCTGCAGCCCCTGCGCGCTGCCGCAGCGCGAAAGGTACGTGACCACGATCCCGCCGAGCTCGCGCTTCACCAGGTCGGGCCAGCCGTCTTCGTCGAGGTCCGCGACCACGAACCCGCGGCTCGGGAACCGGTCGGCGAACCCCCACGCGGCGCCCACCGGGGTGAACGTGCCGTCGGGCGCGCCGCGGTAGATCTCGTCCGGCTCCTCGGCCTGCGGGTCGGCGAACGCGCCGTAGGTCAGCGCCAGGTCGGTCCAGCCGTCGAGGTCGAGGTCGTCCCACTCGCCGCCCCAACCGGAGTGTTGCTCCGGGCCCGGGGCGATGCCGGTCACGATCGAGCTGTCGACCCACGCCCGGGTCGAGGGCGACACCGACATCATCACCCCGAGCTCGTCGACCCCGGGCACCATCACGTCGATCCGCCCGTCTCCGTTCGGGTCACCGGCGGCGAGCCCCATCCCGGCCAGCACCAGCTCGAGCCCGGTCCCTTCGGCCGCGACGTACGCGTCGCCCACCCGGTCGAGCAGCAGGTTCGACCCGGAGGTGATCCCGATCTCCTCCATCACCGCGTCGGCCACCAGGTACAGCTCGGGCTCCGGATCGTCGTCGAACGGGAGGAACCCGCTCGCGAGCACCCGGATCTCCTTCGCCGGCGCCGGCAGCCGGTCCGACACGTCGGTCCACGAGCCGCCGTCGTTCTGCAGCAGCTTCGTGCCGCAGAAGTACGACTGGTCGGACGGCAACGTCATCCCGAGCCGCCCGTACAACAGGTCGAGGTCGCCGTCGCCGTCCCAGTCGCCGAACGAGGCCGACCCGCCGCACCCCCCGAGCGTGGGATCGTCCCACTCGGGGTGGGCGGTCGCGGTGAACCCACCGCCGCCGTCGTTCTCGAGCATCACCGGCGTGCCGGGTGGCATCCCTTGGGTGTCGGGCGTCTTGCCCTGGCCGTACAAGAACAGGTCGAGATCACCGTCGCCGTCCCAGTCGGCCGCGCTGCCGCCGGTGGGTCCGCGCAGCTCGGGCAGATCCGGGAGCGCGCCGGGGGTGAACCCGCCCCGGCCGTCGCCCCACAGCAGCCGGGTGGGCTCGTGCACCTGCGGCGCCACCAGGTCGAGGTGCCCGTCTCCGTCGAGGTCGGCCACCACCAGCCCGCGCGCGCCGAACCGCAGGTTCCAGCTCGCGGTGTGGTACGCCGGGTCGAACACCCAGCCTCCGCCGAGCTCCACCCGCTCCCACGGGCCGAGGGACTCGCGCGCGCCGGGATCCGCACACGCAGCGAACGCGCGCACCCGCTCCACCGAGAGATCGGGCGCCGGGGGCGGCGGCTCGGGGTCACACGCGGCCAGCCAGGGGAGCAACGGGTTCAGCGCACCCTCCTCGTTCGAGGGTAGCGCTGCGCCGGACGACCCGCCAACACCGCCACACCCTGCGGGCACCCGACCTTGCACGCAGGGTTCTGCGCGAGGCGTCCCCCGGACCGCTCGCCGCCGGTAAGCTCGGGGCGGAAGGTGCACGGTGGTGATGAACATCCTCGCCGACCTACTTCGGGCCGCGTTGCCCGGGTTGGCGTTGCTGGTGGGCCTCGGAGGGGTCGGGTTCCTGTTCGGCCGGTCGCGCGCGGCGGCGATCGCGCTCGGGGTGGGGATCGTCCTGCTCGGCCTCCGGGTCGCGTCGCTCGCGATCGTCAGTCCGGTCCTCGGCTTCCTGTTGAACGGCGGGATGCTGCCGGTCGACCTCGCGGGGATCACGTTCGCCTCGGTGCGGCTGCTGGACGGCGCGCTCGAGGGGGCCGGGGTGGTCGCCTGCCTGGTCGGCATCTCCCTCGGTCCGGCGCCGGCGCGCGCCGAGGAGGAGTTTTGATCGAACGACTGATCGACCTGACGCTGTACGCCGGGATGGTCGGCTTGTGGCTGATCGCGGTGATCGTGGCCGTGTGGCAGATCCTGCGGGGGAGAGCGCTCGCCGGCGCGGCGCTCGGGCTCGCCGGGGTGGTGGGGCTCGCGACGACGCTCGGGTCGGGGCTGATCGGCGCGGCGTTCCAGCTGGTCGCGACCGCCGCCGGCGCCGTGGTCGCCCAGCTCGGCTCCGCGCTGTGCTTCGGGCTGGCGGACGCGCTGATCGTCGCGCTGCTGGTGACCGCGGCCGCGGTCCAGCGACCGCCGCC
>JBEBJC010001176.1:0-2600 GCA_040080105.1 Myxococcota bacterium | reverse complement strand
GTGCCCCAGGTCGGCACGGTGCGCCCGGTGCGACGCGCGACGAACTCGGGGGTGAACGCGGCGGTGAGCGGCTCCCCGGCGAAGTCCTCTGCCAGCGGCAGGTCGAGGACCCACGCGAGCGTCGGCGCGAGATCGAGCGGCCCGGTCCGGCCGAGCTCGGCGCCGGGCACGACCGACGGGCCATACAGGAACAGCACGCCCTTCGCGGTGACGGTGTGGCACCCGGGGCGCTTCGTGCGCTTGATGTGGGCACACGGCTCGGCGCCGTGGTCCGACGCCACGATCAGCGTCGTGTCGGGCGGCAGCGCGGCGAGCACCTCGGCCAGCATCTGGTCGACGTACCGGTACACGCCCTGCACGATGCCGCGGTCGCGCTCGAGCTCGGGCGGGGGCTTCGCGTACGCCTCGGGCTGCACCGTGTCCCACGCGTAGTGCTGCACCGGATCGGGGCCGCGCAGGTACACCATCGTCAGGTCGGGCGGGGCGGTGCGCAGCTGGTCGAGCGCGATCGACAGGTGAGGCCGATCGAGCGCGTAGAACGTCTTGAACCACGACCAGCTCGACCGCTCGTTGAACGGCGCCGCCCGCGCGACCTCGCGCTGAGCCGGGGTCAGCCCCGCCCGATCCGCCAGGTCGTCCATCGGGAACGGGTCGAGCCAGTACTTGCCGAGCGCGTCGGCGAGCTCGGGCGGGTGGGTGTCCTTGTGCAGGTTCTGCAGGCTCGCGCGGTCGGCCGTCCAGTACTTGTCGGCCATCCACTGCGCGGCGGCCGGGTTCGCGTGGTCCGACACGATGGTGCCGTTCACCGGCTCGGCCGGCCAGCTCGCCCACCAGTTGATCACCGACACCGTGCGCCCGTGGTCACTCGCCACGTTCCACAGGGCGTTGACCTTGCGCGCGTTGCTGGTGATCGGCACCTTCCCGCCGCCCGGCAGGTCCTGGGTGTACGCCTCGACGCCGTGCACCTTCGGCTCGGCCCCGGTCGCCACCGAGGTCCAGATCACCGGCGAAGAGGTGTCCTCGAGCGTGTCGAACGCGGTCCGCGACGCGCCTTCGCGGATCAGGCGCGCGAACGTGGGGAGCTCGCCGCGCTCGATCATCGGGCCCATCACGGTCCAGCTCGCGCCGTCGACCCCCACGAGCACCACCTTCTGCGGTGGCAGGGGAGGGAGGTCGGCCGGGTCGGGGCCGCGCGAACACGCGAGGGTGAACACGAACATCGGCGGCAGGTATCGCGGGTCGTGGACCGGCGCCGCTCGCGATCCCCGCGGCCGCGGACCCTCATCGGGCTACGATCGGTGGATGGAGGGGTGATGCTCCTGTGGCTGATCGGGTGTCCCCGCGACGAGGAGCCTCCGGCGCCGCCCCCGGTGACGCCCCCGACGACCACCGCCCCGAGCTGGTGCGAGACCGAGGGGTTCGGGGGAGCGACCCCGTGGGACGCGGTCGGCCCGTACGGGCGCCACCGCCGCGACCTGGCGGAGGACTTCACCGTCCCGCTCGACGACGGCTCCGACTGGACGTTGTCGGAGCGGTGGACCGGGTGTGAGACGCTCGTGTTCGTGTCCGACGCGATCGCGCGGTCGGAGGCCGACCCGACGCCCGCGTGGACCGGGGACCTCGCCGGGCTGGTCGACCGGTCCCCCGACAACGTGCACTACTTCTTCGTCACCACCGCGTCCGGATCCGACGCCGACGCGGCGGTGGCAGCGGTGGCGGCCGAGCGCGACCAGGTCGTGCGCGACCTCGGGAAGAAGCAGGCCGAGTGGTGGGGCGAGCGCCTGCACGTGGTCGCGAAGCCGGCGAATCGGATCGGGTGGGTCGGGGAGCAGCTCGAGTCGCCGATCGGCGCCGGCGCGTTCGCGATCGACCGCCGGCAGCGGGTGCGCGGGGTGGGGTCGCTCGCCGACGTGGCCCGGTACGACCCGTCGCTGTCGTGGCCATGGGAGAACAACCTCGCGTACCTCGCGCACGACGTGGCGGCGTACGAGGTGGAGGCCGCGTCCCGCGACGCGCTCGCGCCCGACGCGACGGTGGTGCCGTGGCTCACCGGGGAGGTGGTGGAGCAGCTCGTCGAAGGCGACGTGGAGCTCCCGCCGCTCGACCGGTACGACACGCTCGAGATCGAGGTCGAGATGGGGTGCCCCGACCCCGAGCTCGGCGAGTTCGGCAACTGCGGCGCGTGGGACTACCTCGCCGGGCTGTCGGTGCAGGGCGACGACGGCGAGTGGATCGAGCTCGCGCGGTTCATCACGACCTACCACCGCGAAGCCCGGTGGGTGGTCGACGCGAGCCCGATGTTGCCGTTGCTGCAGCCGGGAGGCACCCGCCGGCTGAAGTGGGAGTGGGCGCCGTACTGGAACGTGCAGCCCACCGCGACCACGTTGTCGCTGCGGCTGTCCGACCGCGGGACCGGGCGGGTGCCGGCCACCGCGACCCGGGTCGCGACCGGCGGGCCGTTCGGGTCGGCGTACAACGACGGGCGGACGCCGGTCGACGTCGCGTTGCCGGCGGACACCGTCGCGGCCGAGCTGGTGGTGATCGTGACCGGGCACGGGGCCGGCACCGGCACCTGCGCCGAGTTCTGCGACCACCAGCAC
>JBEBJC010001175.1:0-2604 GCA_040080105.1 Myxococcota bacterium | reverse complement strand
CGGCGAGGCGTGGGGCAGGCTGACCGCAGACCTGTGCTCGTCCTGGGTGCGCCACTGCGGTTACGTCGTGAGCTCGACGTGAGCGCCCGATGGTGTAGGTTGGACCGTTCGCCGGTAACCCAGACGCTCCCCTCCGGCCGTCCCGTCCACCCCTTCCGCGCTCGCAGGCTCGCTTGTGCAGGGGGCCCGGCCGGTCTGGCCTCGGTCGCACCTGGGTTCCTGGGCTTGTGCAGGGTCGATGCGAGCATCGACCCTCGCCTTGGCGAACGGGATCGCGTTCGACGCGGTGGCCGGTTCTCGCGAGCACGAGTGGCTGGTTTCTGGCAAGCGTTGAAGGCGGTGGCCACCACCCTCCGCGAGCGCCTGCACTGGCCCGTCTCGAGACTCGGGGCGTGGCTCGGTTCGGTCGTACGTGGCCACATCCGATATTTCGGTGTGCCCGACACCGGCCGTGCGATCCGCGCATTTCGTTACTGGGTGGGCCGGCACTGGATGCGCGCCATGAGGCGACGCAGCCAGGTCGACCGGACCCTCTGGGAACGAATGGAACGCCTGATCGCCCGCTGGCTCCCTCCCGCGAAGATCTGCCACCCCTGGCCCCACCAACGGCTGGCCGCCATCACCCGAGGCAGGAGCCGGATGCGGTAGTTCCGCTCGTCCGGATCTGTGCGGGGGGCGCCTGGCAACGGGCGTCCCTACCGCGACCCCCACAGGGCGAGGGCCAGTGCGCTGTGTGGGAATGGCCAGTACCCTCCGGATCTGCTCAACGCGCTCGGAGGAGCGGTGCGCATGTGTGGGACCATGAACGTACCTCCATCGCAAGCCAAAGCGCCATCAAACGAGGTACCCCAACACCATAGAGAGATTGGGGTAAGCCACCACCATAGCACGCTCAAAGGTAGACCAGTACGCGCTCTCAGCAGTTCGCACCGTCGCGCCGTGAGCACGGGCGAATGCATCTATCAACACCATCAGGTCCTTGCCATGGATGACCTGTCTGTCAGCCTGCGCGGCGTACTGCTGCTGTACTCGCTTGACCGCATCTTCAAACGCCGGCTTCTGCTTCAGGGATACCCGTGCATTCTGCAGCAACGATCGCAGGTAAGGATCGACCTCCACCTCAACTCCTTGCCTCGTGGCCACGATGTACTTCTCAAGCCTCGCGTCCTGAAATGGAAGCTTCCAGCCCTCGATTTCGGAGGCCAGGCGGAGTTCACCAAGCAGGCGCCCGGCGGCCGAGATGGAAACCAGCGCGGAACCACAGTCGACATCTGCGGTCAATGCCAATGCACACAGCTTCTCAAGGCAGTCCTGGCGTAACAGGTAGGACTCAAGGTCACGGCCATCCGTTAGCACTACACTCGGGGCGGCTGGACGACACAGAACCCTATCGAAATCTGCGTCAGCGAAGCAGTGAATCGTTGAGCAGATTCCGCCAACCATGGATGCAAATGCAAGCACGCGCGCGCGGTTTCCTCCACCTGGTACGTCAATTTCGACGAAGGAGATCTCGACAACTCGCGCACTTTTCTTTGCCCTGCTCCCAACGAGCCAACGCAAGAAACACCGGTCTCTTGGCCCCTCCACATACACCTCGGTGCGGTCTGGGTCCATGCGATGCGCCGCAATGATCGCACTAGGATGCCTTCGCATTTGTACCTTTTGGTGCGAATGAAATCATATGGTCGGGGTATTCAGCGGCAATGTCGGGCGAGTGTGTAGCGAGGATAAACTGGGGTTGTGCCTTGGATGCACACTCAAAGAGGGCACGAACCAAACGGCGCTGCCAACCGATGTGCATCGACATTTCTGGCTCGTCGATGGCGATGACTGTTCCACGGCGCTTAGTAACCAACGTCGCCACCATCAGATACAGAAGGTGATACTCACCGGAGCTCAGGTCGTTGATGCCCAGGGGCGTATTTTCTGCGGTAAAGATCTCAAGGCCGGAACCGGGGCCTGCCTTCACATGCTTGTCAAGGAAAAAGTCCGCCAATACGCGCTCAAAGGTCTCAAGGCGATCGGCGATCAGGTCACGCTGGGTGCACCTCGCCTCAAGCACCTCGACATAAATAACAAGGATCGCAAGGGCAGAGCTAGCCTTCTTCCCACCCTTCAGCGCCGCCAGGGCCTTGTCAATTTGACCATACTCCATGGTGTCGGACTCGAGCCCGTACCGCAGTGCGCGCTCATCACGACTTTGCAGAGCTCTCAGACGCGCACGTACGTCCATAACACTAGGGACGCCGCTCGCCTCAGAACTCCCTGTTGCGGTCATACGCTCAATAATTCTCGGGAAGAGGTTCGCTTCGGTTGTTGCGAAGAAGCGTCGATAGTTGAGCTGCGCATCACGAATGAAATCGGCCACGCGTGCAGGGAGATCTGCGTCTTCCGGGCGTCCAGCCCTCTTAGTGCGTCGGTTGCCAGGTGAAGCCACCATGACACTTCCATCGGGCAGCTCGACCAATTCGCCCTGACCGCGAAGTTGGCGGGGGGGGGGGGCGGGCGGCACTAATGAAGTCGAAGGTGAGCGACTCGATATCGGAAAAGAATCGAGTTCTAAACGCTTCAACAGCGGGCGCCATCCACTCTTCTGCAGGACCC
>JBEBJC010001174.1:0-2605 GCA_040080105.1 Myxococcota bacterium | reverse complement strand
GTCGGTGGGGGCGCGCGGGTGGGCGCCGCTCGACGCGCCCGAGGCGGCGCCGATCGAGGGGACCGTGGGCGTGGCGACCGCCGGGCAGGTGCGCGCGTTCGCGAGCGGCGGGGTCGGCCTGCGCGACGGGATCGGCGCGCCAGCCGCCCGCGCGGCCCTCGGGGTGTCGGTCAGGTCGAGGCCGCCGAGGTGAACTCGCGGATCCGCACCCGGATGAATCGGCGGCGGCGCTCGATGAACCACGGGTCGAACCCGGCGCGCTCGATCTCGGCCCGCAGGCGGTGCACCAGGACCTTCAGCCGGTTCGCGCCGTCGGCGAGGCCCGCTCGGCCCCACACCCCGACGATCACCTCGTCGTCGGGTGTCCAGCCGATCTCGTCCTTCAGCACGTCCTTCTGGCGGTCTTCCTCGAACTTCTTCCCGAGGAGGAACAGGAGGATCGCGCGCGTCTCCGCGTCGACCCGCACCTTCTTGCCGTTGGTGAGGTGCTCGAGCTCGGCCATCGGACCGGTCGGGCCGTCGAGCGTGGCCGCGAGCCGGTACGGGAACCGGTCGCGCTGCGGCTGCAGCGTGGCGGCGCGCGGGATGTCGACCTCGACCAGCCGGAACCGCAGGCCCGCGACCTCGAACTCCGAGCCGAGCTCGAGCTGCCGATCTTCGGTGTCGATCAACATCCAGATCTCGTCGGGCCCGTGGATCGCGCACTCCACGTGGTACGGCTTCGCCGAGGCGATCCGCAGGTCGGCGTCGGGCGCCGACCCGATGATGAACCGACTACTTCGGAACGGGTGCTGTAGACCGGTGGCGGTCTCCTCCAGCGCCACCGATCGGGTGACCTGGCTGTTGACCAGCCCGTCGGTCCCGTGCAGCTGCACTTGCAGCGACAGCTTCGTGCCGACCGTGATCCGGTCGCCGATCTTCAGCTGTACGGTCCCGCGGATCCGCTCGCCGTTCACGTAGGTCCCGTTGGTGCTGCCTGCGTCGGCGCACCACACCGCTCCGCGGTCGGACCACACCTTGAGGTGCTCCCAGCTGACCATGCCGTCGGACGACACGATCAGGTCGTTCGCAGGCCCGCGCCCGATCGAGTACGGGCGCTTGCCGATGGACACGGAGTGGGGGGCTCCCTCGCCTTCGACCACGAGTTCGAATGTCGCCGTCATCGAAGGGACTGTACACGAGGCCCGCGGGCGTGTGAAGGGTCGGGCGGCGCGGCGGGGCCGCCGTCCCGAGTCCGATCGGGGGCGGGTTCCCACCCACGGCTCGATCGCGGCCGTCACACGCGGGTTACGGGCGCGTCGCGGGGGGCCGGTGGTCGACCGACGCGAGCGGGTCGAGCGGGTCGAGGCGTGGCTGCGGCGGACGCTGGACGCGGGGCTCGAGCGCGCCGGCGCGGGCGACGTCGAGGAGGCGCGCGAGCTCGCGCGCACCGCGCACCACGCGCGGCTGGTGCGGCTCGAGCGCGAGTTGGCGGGGGCGGCGACCCAGCTCGAACGGTATTTGCGCCGCGATCCCAGCTTCTCGCTGCCGGCGTGGGTGGCGACCCTGGGGCGCCTCGATCAGCTGGCGCGCGCCACCGCCCGGCACCTCGACCACGGAGAAGGAGACGCCGACACGCTGCTCGGGGTGATGCGCCGGGTGTACGAGCCGCTGGCGGGCACGATCGAGGTCGCCGCGCTCGGCGCGTCGGGCTGGGTGTCGGACAGCGGGTTCTGCGGGATCACCATCCACCTGTGGGACCGCCGGGCCGGCCGCCCGTGGCTCGCGTCGGTCGCGCGGCCGGTGGCGGTGGTCGGGTCGGATCCTCGGCGGCTGCTGTTCCACCCGATCTCGGAGGTCACCCCGCTCACCCTGCACGAGCTCGCGCACGGCGGGCACGTGCTCGACGACGTGCGGGTGTCGTCCGACGGCCGCCTGTCGCTGCACACCCAGCTGGTCGCCACCCCGGCCGCGCCGTGCCGCCCCGACGACTACCGGGCGTACGCGGTGGGCGGGGCGGCGGAGGTGGTCGACCGGCTCGCGGCGGAGGCGATCGGGGCGCTCGGCGGCGGCTCGGCGCTGGTGTTCGTCGACGGCTGCGCGGTGCGCGACGTGGCGATCGATCCCACCGCGGCGCGCGGGTCGGCCACGGTGGTCGACGGCGCCGGCGCCCGGCTCGAGGTGTCGGTCCCGGTGCGCCCGGAGACCGATCTGCTGCTGGAGAACCTCGCGCGGGTGGCGCAGCGCGGCCGGGTCGGCCTGTTCGGGCGCGCGTGGCTCCGCGGCGCGTCGGTCGGGTTCGAGCCGTACACCGCGGTGTTCGACGCCCCGGTGCGCCTGTCGGTGCGGCGCGGGACCGAGGTCCAGGCGGCCCACCTGTCGATCGAGCCGATCGCGGGGACGGTCGAGCTGTCACACGGGCGGCGAGCGCCCCGGCCGGACTCCCCGGCGGCGGCCGAGCTCGGGGCGGCGCTCGGGGCGATCGACGCGGTCACCGATCGGCTGGTCGGCGGCGGCCTGGCGGTGGCCCACCCCGGCCTCGGCGAGGAGCTCGGCGCGCTCGAGGCGACCTGGGACGGGGCGGGGGTGGCCACCGGTGCGCGCCGGCTCGCGGCTCTGCGGGGCG
>JBEBJC010001173.1:0-2612 GCA_040080105.1 Myxococcota bacterium | reverse complement strand
GGCCACGACCCGGCTGTATGGCGGGGGCGCGTTGCGGCGGGCGGCGGTGGCCGACGCCTCGGAGCGGTGGGAGCGCGCGCTGGCCGAGCCCGCCCGCGTCCCCGACGGCGCGCTCGGAGCCGCGCGGCTGCGGGCGGAGGTGGTGGGGATGTTGGGGGAGCGGCTGGGGCGGTGCGTCGATCCGGCGGACGCGCCCCCGTCGGGGGCGATCCTGCGCGAGGCGTCGTGGGCGTGCGGCGAGCGGCTCGACCAGGAGCTGCAGTGGCTCGCGGACGAGCTCGGCGCGCGCACCGACCAGCGCAGGCCGCTGGCCCTGGTCGACGAGGCCCGGGCGTGGGCGGCGCTGGTGGGCGCGTTCCAGCGGGTGGTCGACGTGTGCCCGGAGCGCGCCTCGAGCTCGTTCGCGAAGCTGTACTACCCGTCGGTCCGCCACACGGTGTGGCTGCACAACGAGCGTGGCCAGTCGGCCCTCGCGAACGCGATGTACCGCGTCGAGCTGCGGTACGCCGAGTTGGTGAAGCACGACGCCGGGATCCCGCTGCTGGAGAAGAACCTGAGGTGCGGCCCGTGAGATCGCCCTGGACGGTTCGGGGGGCCCCGATTAATGGTTGTGCGTCATCGGGGTGTAGCGCAGTCTGGTAGCGCGCCTGGTTCGGGACCAGGAAGTCGTAGGTTCGAATCCTGCCACCCCGATCAAACATAGACGGCGCCGATCCAAAACAACGGATCGGCGCCGTTTCTGTTTGCGCTTGCCGGGGGAGAGGGGGATCGACCGAGACAATCCCCGCGAGGCGGGTGGCTACCCGCGGTACAGCGCCGCGAGGCCCCACGCCCCGATCCCGAGGAACAGCAGCGCCGCGCCGAGCCGCACGTACCGGAGCGGCACGAGCTGGGTCATCCGGTCGCCGAAGTACACCGCCGGCACGTTCGCCAGCATCATCCCGAGGGTGGTGCCCACCGCGACCAGGCCGACCGCGTGGTGCTGCGCGCCGAGCGCCACCGTGGCCACTTGAGTCTTGTCGCCCATCTCGGCGGCGAAGAACGCGACCGTGGTGGTGAGGAACGCCCCGTAGCGCGACGGCCCGGCGTCCTGCTCGTCGACCTCGTCCGGGCGCAAGATCCACAGCGCCATCGCGAAGAACCCGAGCGCGACCGCGAGCCGGAACCAGAACCCGTCGAGCAGCCCCGCCACCGCCGAGCCGACCCACGCGGCCAGGGCGTGGTTCAGGATCGTCGCGGTGAAGATCCCGGCGATGATCGGGGCCGGCGCGCGGAACCGGCCGGCGAGCACGATCGCGAGCAACATGGTCTTGTCGCCGATCTCGGCGAGCGCGACCACCAGGGCGGAGGACAGGACGATCTGCATGCCCCGGTTGTAGCCGGCCCGCCGGTCAGCGGCCCGGGTACCGGGCGAGCCGGTCGGTCAGCCGCCCCGCCAGCCACGGGCTCACGTGGCCGAGCGCGCCGAGGATCCGCCCGCCCTCCTCCCGGTACGCCTCGATCTTCGCCGCGGTCCACGACGGGGGCGGGGGTGCCAGGTTCGTCACCCGGTCGGCGAGCTTCACCATCGCGATCTCGGGCGGCTGCCGGAGGATCCGCGCCAGCGAGTCCGCCATCCGATCGGGCTTGGGCAGCGACGGGTCCTTGCTCAACGCCGCGACACCCGCGGCGACCGCCGGTCCGAACCGCTCGGCGAGGGCCTGCACGGTGACCGCGGTGTCCTCGACCGTGTCGTGCAGCAGCGCGCAGCTGACCGCGAGGTCCTCGTCGCGGCCGCTCTCGTGCCGCAGCGCCAGCATCACCTCCATCGCGACCGCGCTCAGGTGCACCACGTACGGCAGACCCTTCGGGGTGGTGCCCGCGCCGTGCGCGACCGCGGCGAACTCGAGCACCTCGACGTACCGGGACGGGTCCATCCGCTCCTCCAGGGCCTACAGGGTGGCGTCGTGGGTCAGCCGCCAGCCCGCGGGGGTCCGCGCGAACACCAGCAGCGCCCACCCGCCGCGCGCCGGCTCGCCGGCGAGGGACCACCGCGCGATCACCGTCACCTGGTCCGCGGTAGGGGCGAGGGACACCACCTCGAGCGCGAGCTGGCCCATCGCCGACCGGTCTGGGTACCGCTCGCGGTACCGCGCGGCCACCGCCTGCCGCCCGACCGTGAGGCCGCCCGCGCCGAGGTAGGTGGTGTCGTCGCTGCACACCGCGCAGAACCCGTCGACGTCGCCGCGGTTCCACGCCTCGACCTGGGTCGCGAGCGCCGCGCGGACCGCGTCCTCGCCGGTCACTCACACACCTGGAGCTCGCCCGAACAGGTGAACGACGCCACCCCGCCGAAGCTCGCGCTGGCCGAGTCGATGCCCACGTCGGCGTCGGTGTTGCCGATCCACTCCGCGTCGACCGACACGAGCACCGCCTGGGACGCCACCGCCGCCCCGCCGCCGGGTCTCGCGAAGAACGTCTCGGCGTTGCCCACCACCGAGCCCCCCTGCACCGTCACCACGTCGCCCGCGGCGTACAGGCCCCCGCCGTCGATGTCGGCGGTGTTCGAGGTGACCACGCAGTCCACCAGGGCGACCGGGCCGAGCCCCCCGGCGAACACCCCGCCCCCCGAC
>JBEBJC010001172.1:0-2612 GCA_040080105.1 Myxococcota bacterium | reverse complement strand
CGCTCGAGCTCGGCCGGTCGGACCTGTCGACCCTCGAGGTGGTCCCGGACATGCACACCCGCAAGCGGCGGATGGCGGAGCTGTCCGACGCGTTCGTCGCGCTGCCCGGCGGGTACGGCACGCTCGAGGAGCTGTTCGAGGCGGTGACCTGGACCCAGCTCAACTACCACCTCAAGCCGGTGGGCCTGGTGAACGTCGACGGCTACTACGACGGCCTGATCGCGTTCCTGGCGCGGGCGTCGGCGGAGCGGATCGTCCGCCCGGACCACGTGGATCTCCTCCAGGTGGCGACGGACCCGGCGGAGCTGCTGGAGCGCCTGGCGCGGGTCGAGCTGCCGGACCTCGCGAAGTGGATCGACGACGTCTGACGCCGGGCGGGACGGCGGGACCGGGACGGGAGGTCGGTGGCAGGGCGCGCGAGGGGTTCGTCGGGATCCACCCGTCCGGCCGCCCGCGGGGAGCGCCGGGTGGCGTACCGTGCGCCCGTCGCTGGTCCGATCCTCTGCCTTGGTGGTACGCTCGGCGCGGAGGTCGTATGTCCTTGCGGCTGTTGATGGTGTTTCAAGCGCACGCCCAAGAGGTGACCACCGAGGCAGTTGTGACGAAGCCTGCAATCGACGTGATTCGCGCGGAGCTCACAGCGCTCGGCCGTGGATGCGGGTTCACCATGCTCGCGGAGAAGGAGCTGGCGAGGCTGAACAAGCAAATCGCCGCCCAAGATCCGGCGGCGCAGTCGAAGCGTGATCAAGACATTGCCGCCGCCGCGGCGAAGTTCGCGAGTTCCTTCGACCATGCGAACTTCGTCGATCGTACGGCATCGAGTTCGCTCGGGCCACCTGTGGTCGCGTTTCGCACCGTTGGCACGATCGAGCTGCCGGTGCCCACAGGTCGGCCGGTGTACGCGCTTGTTCCACTGTCCGACGGGCACCCCTACTACGTGGCGCGGCGTGACTGCGCGTCGACATTGACGGCCTACGCGAATAGCGACGTGGGTTTTGGCGTACCGGTCGCGCAGGCTAACGCGGCGGCGGCGATCAATCGGGTGGCGAATACTCACACCCAGATCGACTTCGCGGTCGGGCGGTTCGAGAGTGTGTACGCCAAAATGTTAGACGTAGTGCGCTCGGAGCGGGCGCTGCAGAGCTCCAGCGACTACGCCGTGCCGCTCGCGCTATGGGACGGGCTCGTCCGCGGCGATGTGCACGTGGGCGACACCGCGCTCGATCGCTTCGATGGTGTAGTCTGGATCCGCGATAGCGAGGCCACGGCAGAGACTAACATCCAAGGATTGTCGTCGACGCAAGCTGGGGCCACGCTCGGGGTCGTGTCGACGAGCATCGAAGCCGCGATCCAGGCGCAGTTGGCTTCGAGCACCGGCTCTACGACACGTGAGATCGTCAGCCATGTGTTCACCGATTCTCGGGTCGCGACTGCGATCCCGACCGACGTGCAGATCCACGCATCGTGGCTTGCGGGAGGGAAGGGGAGGACGACCCTAGATCTCGCCAAAATCACGCAGTTCGGCCCAACCGTGGTCGAGGTGGTCGTGGGTCCGGTTTGGACCCCCGAAGGGGCGACGCTCTCGGCGAGCGAGTTCTCGGTCGTGTTACCGTCGGGCTCGCCGTTCGCCAAGGGGGACGTGGTGGG
Source organism: Myxococcota bacterium (assembly GCA_040080105.1). GTDB lineage: Bacteria > Myxococcota_A > UBA796 > UBA796 > JACKER01. The sequence goes on along the minus strand of JBEBJC010001172.1, from coordinate 965 downwards.
CGAGCCGGCGCTCACCGCCGACGCCCACGCGCGGCTGAAGATCGCGCTGTCCCCCACCGCCGAGGTCGGCGCGGCACTCAGATTGGGTAAAGTTCGGACCACGGCCTTCGTGGTTCGATACGGCAAGCCGCTCGGCGGCCTTGCGCTGGAGCGGACCTATGAGCTCACCGCTGAGGACGCGCCCACGGCCTACGTTCACTCGGTCGACGCTGCATCGCTTGTGCCCCACACGAAGGGCCCATACCGGTGGGACAGCGTGGTTCAGGTGCGCGGAGAGTCGAGGTCGGTGACCTCGCTCGACAAGCTCGTGGCCAAGTGCGTCGACGATGGGGACTCAGAAGTTTCGCCGAACGTGCTGTTCACGCTTGGCTCCACCACGATCGACGACGCGCGTGCGTCGACGCCGGTCGCGTTCGAGATCGTGTCGGCGAAGCGGCTCGCGGCCTGCACGATCAGCGGCGAGGCGATGCTGAGCGGTATGAAGCTCGCGTCGCGCTTTGACACCCGAGTGACGTTCGCGAGTGCAGACTCGGCGGTGTTGTACGTCGAACCTTCGGATCTGCCTGAAGATCTCCGCGGACTGGGCGATCTCGACGGCGGGCGGGTGCGGCTCGATGTCGATGCGATCTCGGATGACGCTGTAGACCGGATCCGCGACCACGCCGCCTCGGAGCGGAAGCAGCGCGCCGATCGAGATTGAGCGCCGGCCATGGGCCGGCGATGTCTCACAGACGCCGACCGGGTGGGGATCGTCGGTCGATCCTCGACGACGCAACCGTGGCGGGAGGTGCAGGTGTCGCTAACCGACCCCGTGGTGCGATGCCGCCGAGGCACGTATGCACGCGGTGTGGGTCTGATCTGCGCTTGCCAGGGACTCCGCCCGACGTTTGATCTCCTCGAGCATCGCGTCGCGGCTGACGAGCTCGGCTCGCGCCTCGGTCAGCTCGCCCTCGGTGGTCTCGAGC
>JBEBJC010001171.1:0-2614 GCA_040080105.1 Myxococcota bacterium | reverse complement strand
GTCCAGACCCGCTCGCGCGCCTCGAACGCCGCGCGGGCCCGCTGGGCCGCCGCGCGCGCGTCGTTCGCGGCCCCCAGCACCAGCACGTCGTACGGATCGTGGTTCGCGGGACCGGCGAACACCGCGGCCGGGCACGGCCCCGCGCACCGCACTCCGAGGATCACCGCGTGCTCGACCTGGACCTCCAGCGGCGCCTCGCGGTGCGCGAACGGGGCGAGGGCGGCCCGATCTCCACCGAGGGAGCGCACCATCCGGTTCGCGAGGATCTGCGCGTCGGCCCGGTCCGGCGCCTGCAGCGACAACACGCCGCGCCCGCCGGTCCACACGAACCCGACCAGCTCCTGCGATCCGCGCTCCTCGGCCGACGGCGCCCGCGGCACCTCGTTCGGGTCCTGGCGCGCCGACCACGCCTGCACGGTGCGCTCCCACTCCGCCGGCCCCTGCCCGCTGAACACCGGGACCAACCACCCCCCCTCCAGCGACAGCCGCTCGGGCCCCTGGTTCAGCACCACCGGCTGCTCGAGCGGCCGCACCAACATCGGCTGCACCGACAGTTCGCGCATCGTCACGAACCGGTCGTAGGTGGACTCCGCGGCGGTCTCGGCGGCAGACGCGGACAACATCCAGGACCACATGAGCTTCTCCACGTCCTCACCCTCACTCGGTTGCCGGAGCGGCGCAACCAGCGATACGGCGGGGCGGCCGATGAACCCCGAGACCCTCCACGCCGAGTGCCGCGACGCGCTCGCGGCCCACGCGGACCCGATCCGCGCCGCGGGCGCCCGGGCGTACCTGAAGACCGAGCAGGCGATGTTCGGGGTGCCCCGACCGGTGCAGAAGCGCCTGCTCCGCGAGGTGTTCGCGCGTCACCCCGCGACCGAGCGCGAGCCGTGGGAGGCGGCGGCGCGCCTGCTGTGGGGTGGCCCCGAGCGGGAGCTGCAGTACGCGGCGATCGCGTGGCTGTCGGTCGGGCGTCGCCGGTTCCTCACGCTCGACACGGTCCCGCTGCTCGAGCAGCTCGCGCGCGAGGGGGCGTGGTGGGACCTGGTGGACGAGATCGCCGCGCACGCGGTCGGCGCGGTCGTCGCTCGCCACCGGGAACAGATGCGCCCGGTGTTGCTCCGGTGGATCGACGACCCCTCGCTGTGGGTGCGGCGCACCGCGCTGCTCGCTCAGCTCACCCACCGCGCCGACACCGATGTCGAGCTGCTGTTCGACCTGTGCCTACGCCAGGCCCCCGACCGGAGCTTCTGGATCCGCAAGGCGATCGGCTGGGCGCTGCGCCAACACGCGCGGACCGACCCCGGCGCGGTGCGGGCGTTCCTCGACCAGCACGGAGCGGCGCTGTCGGGGCTGTCGAGGCGCGAGGCGGCGAAGCACCTCGGGTGAGTCAGGGGCGGTCGGGCGCGAGCGCGTACAGGTCGGCGATCGGCGTGGATCGCCCGATCTCGCTGCTCGCCCACCGCACGTCCCACACCACCTCCCCTTCGGGGGTGGCCTCGCGAACCCGGGCCTCCCCGCCGGTGTTGTGCAGCGTGTTCCCGTTGCCGAGCCGGTGGGCCTCGCCCATGTACTGGCCGTACACGCCGTCGCCGATCCCGAAGTTCCACACCTCGCGCAGGACCTGGTTCACGTCGTCGATCTCGTACTCGCGCGCCACCGTCTCGACCCCGCTCGAGGTGAGGTCGGACGAGGTGAGGAACGTGCCGGCGGCGGTCACGTGGCCGCCGTGTTGCCACCAGAACTGGGACTCGGGCGGGTCGAACGAGTAGCTGCCCGGCGCTTGGCCGAACCACCGCTCCGCCACCCCGGTGGCCGCGTCCACGCCGACGACCGTGTCGATCGAGAACAGCGACAGCCACAACGTGTCGCTGCTCGCGTCGTACGACAGGGTGTTCGACCCGCAGTACCCGCCGCCGCCCAGGCCGTCGAGCCACTCCCCGCAGTCCCACAGGGTCTCGCTCGAGTCGTCCGGGTGGACGATCTGGATGTACTCGGTGTCGTAGTACCCGACCAACGCCCCGTACGCGACGCCCCCGTCGGGCAGATCGGTGAACGGGTGGTGCGCGCCCGGGGTGGCGAACTCGTGCACCAGCGTGCCGTCGATCCGCCACTGGACCACGGTGGCGGCGCTCGCGTCGAACGTGGTCCAGTAGGTGTTGCGGTCGATGTACAGGGAGCGGCCGTCGGCCGCCACCCGGGGGTGCATCACCAGGGTGCCCGGCGGAGAAGGCGACGCCCACACGACCCGCGCCGACCGGTCCACGATCAGCGCCCACGAAGGTTCACCGGCCAACGACAACAACCAGTACGGGCTGTCGGGATCTTGGCGGGTCGGCTCGGACACCAGCAGCTGCACCTCGGGGATCGACGCGGGGAGCGGGTCGGTGTGGGAGGACTGGTCGGGGGAGCTCACCGCGTCCGCCACCACCCGCCAATCCACGGCGGCGCCGTACGGGACGCCCAGCACCAGCTCCTCGTGCGCGCCCGCGCCGAGCGCGCGCGGCGGCGAGGACCGCCAGTCACCCGGGTCGAACGCGTACTCCACGTGCACGGTGGCCTGCGCCGACTGGGTCCACGACACGATCAGCAGCGAGCCGAGCTGCGGGTGGAC
>JBEBJC010000172.1:0-12019 GCA_040080105.1 Myxococcota bacterium | reverse complement strand
CCGCGAGCCCGCCCACCGCCACCAGCGGCAACATCACGACGCCACCCTCTACAAACCAGCTGAACATCGGTTCGCCCTCCACCCGTACCAACGGCGGCGGCGCAGGAGCGTGACCGGGGTCGTGTGAGGCGTTCGTCAACGACGGTCATGGTTCGGGGTCGCGCGAAATGTCGGCGCCCCGGAGGTCGTTCCACCCAGGTCCCGACGGACGGAGGGCCAAATGACGACGCTCGTGTGGATCGGTCTCGGGGCGTGCCTGGTCGCGCCGTTGGTGCTCGCGTGCGGAGCCCCGGTGTTCTGGCTGCTGGAGTCGCTGCCCAGCCGCCGATGAGTTCCGCAGGACGGATCAGAGGACCAACAGCTGTTTCACCGCGCCGTAGTCGCCCTCGTTGATCGACCCCGTGCGCACACACCGGGTGCGGCCCTCCGGGTCGACGAAGAAGTGGATCGGGATCGGGGTCGTGGCGTCGAGCCCCACCGCCGCGAGCCAGTCGGGCAGGAGCGCCACGTCGGCGATCCGCAAACTGGCCGGCAGCCCCTTCTCCTTCGCGTAGAACCGGTCGACCTCGGGCTGGCCGGCGTCGACCGACAAGAACACCAGCTCCACCGGCGCGTGCTGGTCGGTGAGCTGCTTCTGCCACTGCACCAGGCGCGGCATCTCGGCGACACACGGCCCACACCAGGTGGCCCACACGTTGACCCACCGCCACCCGGCCGCGGGCTGCCACGCCTGGCCCGCCAGCGCCGGGGCGACGAACGGCTTGGCCGACTCGGCGGGGGCCCACTGCTCACAGAACTCGTCCGGTGGGGTGACCTTGGACGGGTCGGCCATCACCGCGTCGAACCGCTTCGGCGCGGGGCCTTCGGCCACCGGCTCCCCACAGCCCACCACCAGCGTCCAGATCATCGGGTCCTCACAGGCGACAGTCGATCCATGCCACGAACGCCGACCGGTTCAGGTCGTTGGGGCTACAGTCCTCGGCGCCGCTGCGCTTCCACCCGCAGAACTCCTGGTCGAGCTGGGCGAACTCCTCGCCCAACCACAACAGGCCGACTTCCTTGTCGAGCTCGGCGTCTTGGAACGTGGTGCGCAGGTGGTCCAGCACCGCCTTGCCGCGGCGCTCCGACAGCTGGCGGTTCGTGACCTCGTCGCCGTCGGGAGAGGCGCGAGACACCACGAAGAAATAGCTTCCACCCTGCTGATCTGCGAACACCCGATCGAGCAGCTGCGTGTCCTGAGGGTCGAGCGCGTCGGAGGCCACGTCGAACTGGAGGATCGCCGCCCGCTCGGCCAGCGGCTCGAACAGCGCGTTGAAGTCACCGCCGGACACGGTGGCGACCGACTTCGCCTCGAGCGGCTGGCACCCGCGGACCTCACCCGACGACAGCAGGCCGCAGCTCTGCAGCACGCGCCGCAGCACCTTCTTCAGGTCGGCCGAGCAGTACCCCACGTCGGCCGCGGTCGCGACCGCCACCGCGGGCTGGTCCGCCGCGCTGGCCTTCGCCTCCTCGAGGCGGGCCCTCGCCGAGAACACCCACACCAGCACCAGCACCAGCGGGATCACGAACGCCACCGCGCCCACGACGGCGTGCAGCGCCCACCGAACGGTCGTGCTCATCGGGCTCCCCCTCGCGCGAGCATCTGCGACAACGCATAGTCGAGGCCGAGGTCGGTGTCCTCGTCACACAGCTTCTCGCCTTCGACGTACAGCTGCGGCGTGAGCACCGGCAGCTGGTTCGACACCGCCCACCGCAGCGACCGGTTCAGCCGCTGGCGAGCGCTGGGCGAACCGACACACTTCGCCACCGACGGGAACGCGGCGACCACCATCCGCTTCGCAGCGTCTTCGTCGGCGGCGGCGGCGGTCCGGATGTCCTCCTGGTGCTCGAACGCCCAGTCGATGACCTCCTGCGACCGCTCGTCGGCGCACAGGATCGCCTCGCTGATCGTACACGCGCCCGGGTGGATCGCCGAGTCGATCATCCAGTTGCACTTGTCGTCGAGCGGGAACAGCAGGGCCTTGCGGTCGAGCTGCTGGTCGAGCCCGGACGAGGCGAGCCGCGCCTCGAACCCGCGGCACGCCGGGCACAGCGGGTCGAACACCTCGACCGCCTGCTTGCCGCCTCGGTGCGAGCCGATCGGCACGAGCACGTGGTTCGGGTCGTCGGGCTTCGGCAACGAGCCGCACTGGCCGACGAACCCGGAGTTGTCGGGCACGACCAGGATGTACAACACGATCGGCACGAGCACGAACGCGCCGTACTCGAGCAGGCCCACGCCCCAGGTGATCGCCGGGTGGTCGGCCGGCGGCGCCGGCTCCCCCTCCGCGTCCACGTCGGCGTTCCAGCTCGTGACCACGAGGCCGATCGACGCGCCCAGGGCCACGAAGCTCGACAGGTAGATCCCCGCGCAGGTCCGACAGAACGTGTCGAGCTCGAAGATCGCGATCACCCCGAAGAACACCGAAGTGAACACCGGCACCAGCGTGGCGGCGAACAAGAACAGCGCCGCCTGGCGGTCGCGCAGGCCGCGGGCGACCCACAGCTCGATCCCGCGGAACAGCAGGAACGCGAACACCGCCACCCCGGGCAGCGCCACTGGCAGACCGCCCCAGAACCACGAGCGGAACACGCTCGAGTACGGGCTCATCAACGCGACGTGGCAGCCGCTGGCCGCGTCGGTCGTCGCCGGAAGCCCCGGGACGAACGAGCAGTGGACCGAGTGGACCTGGCGATCGAGGTGCTGCACGAAGTCGCTGGTCGACAGGCTCGCGAACACCAGGCCGAGCAGCGCGGCGACCGCGAACAGCCCTGCGAAGAACCGGGACATGCCATCTCCGGGCGGGTCCTGGCCCTATGCGACGGCGGGCCGTTCGTCAACCGGCCCGCGCCACGCTCCGCGCCCCGGTCGCGAGGATCATCTGCCCGATTCGGCCGGCGAGGTGCTCGAGCGGGAGCTGCTCCTCGGCCGCGCCGAGCTCCATCGCCGCCCGCGGCATCCCGTACACCACCGAGGTCGCCTCGTCCTGCGCGAGCGTGGCCGCGCCCGACCGGCGCATCGCCAACAACCCCCGCGCCCCGTCGGCGCCCATCCCGGTGAGGATCACCCCGACCGCGCCACGGCCCGCGACGGTCGCGACCGAGGTCAGCAACACGTCGCACGACGGCTTGTGGAAGTTCACATTGTCGGCGTCCCACAGCTCGGTCACGAGGCCCACCCCCTCGCGGCGGATCCGGAGGTGGTGGGTGCCCGGCGCGACGTAGATGTGGCCCGGCACCAGCGACTCCCCCCCCTGGGCGACCGACACCTTCGACGCCAGCACCTCGTTCAGCCGGTCGGCGAACCGCGGGACGAACTCGGTCGGCAGGTGCTGCGCCACCACCACACACGGGTGGCCGTGCGGTAAGCCGCGCGCGAACGTCTCGAACGCGACGGTGCCCCCGGTGGACGACCCGACCGCGATCACCGACACCGGCCGCGCGGTCCGGGTCACCGTCGCGGGCGGTGGCGGAGGGGCTGCCGGCGGCGAGGCCCGCAGGCGCGGCTTCGACAGCGCCGCCGCCTTCAGCGTGGCCTTGAGGTCCTGGATCATCCGCGGCAGCGGGTAGTCGGCGTGTGGCTTCGGCACCACCGCCACCGCACCCGCCTGCAGCGCCTCGAGCACCAGCTTCGGGCTCCGGCGGGCCTTGCTCGAGCAGATCACCACCGGCAGCGGCTTGGTGCGCATCACCTGCTGCAGGAACTGAAGCCCGTCCATCCCGGGCATCTCCACGTCGCACGTCACCACGTCGGGGCGGATCTGCTGGAGCATCTCCAGCGCGACGATCGGGTTCGGCGCGGTGCCGAGGACCTCGATCTCGGCGTCTTCTGCCAGGGCCTTCGACAGGGCGGACCGGACGGCGGGGGAGTCGTCCACGATCAGGACGCGGATCATGCGGCGTACCACAACACGATCTGGCCTTCCCCGTCGCCGAACGCGACCACGTCGCCCTTGGGCTCGCCGCCCACGACCGGCGGGCGGAGCTCCACCTCGGGCTCGGGGCCGATGGTGTGCACCATCAGCGTGCCGGCCACCAGGTTCAGCGCCTCGGCCACCGCCGATCGAACGTCCTCGTTCGTGACGTCGCCGGCGTCGAGCCCGAGCAGGTTCGCGGTGAGCGTGCGCGCGAGGTCCCCGCTCGCGCGGATCCCCACCTCCATCGTGGGCTGCCCGCCGCCCTCGATCGCCATCGTGAACCGGTACCCCTCGGGCGACTCCTGCGGAGGCACCTCGTCGAGGATCAGGAACAGGCCGTCTTCGAGCACCTCGAACGCGGTCATCCGCAGCGCTTCCGCCCCGTTCACTTGACACCCCACGCAGTCGGGATCACCTCTTGCACCACCGACAGCAGCTTCTCCGGAGACAGCGGCTTCTGGATGAACGCGGCGGCGCCCGCCTCGAGCAGCCGGGCCCGCCGGGTCTCGCTGTGGTCGGAGCTCACGAACACCAGCGTGGCGCCGCGCAGCTGCGGGTCTGCGCGCACCGCGGCGAGCACCTGCACCCCGCCCATCCGCGGCATGTGCAGGTCACACAGCACCAGGTCGAACCGGCGTCGCCGCAGCGCCTCGATCGCCTCGACCCCGTCCGCCGCCTCCTCGACGGTCCCGGTGGGGATGGCCGCGATCTCCAACATCCGTCGTTGGGCTCGGCGGGTCACCGCCGAGTCGTCGACCAACAACACGTCGATCATGGGTGAGTCTCCAACTTAGAGCATTGTGGTGCGAGAGCCGCTGTCGACGCTGACCTTGCCGGTCTTCAGGTCGAGCCGCGCGGTCCGGGGGAGGGTCCCGCCGAGGTCGTGGGCCGACAGGACCAGCCCGAAGTGCCACATGAACTGCCGCAGCGCCGCGATGTTGCGCTGCCCGATCCGGAACAGCGCCCCGTCCGAGTTCATCTGGGCGCCGCCACACGCGACGATCCGCAGCCGGCGGCACGCCGCCTTGTCGGGGGCCACCGCGGTCAGCAGCCGCGGCAGGCCGGTGTCGGCGTACTTGTCGAGGTCGGTCGAGCCCTCGTTCTTCGGCAACATGAAGTGCAGGCACCCGCCGACCTCGGTCTCGGGGTCCCACGCGAACACGCCGATACACGAGCCGAGGGCGTGGGTCACCACCGACCGCGCGGGCGGGCGCCCCACCTGCAGGTCACCGATCCGGGTGACGATCTCGCCCACCGTCCGGGCCGCGATCACCGCGCTCACCGGGCACCGCCCGGCATCCGGTACACCGAGGGGCAGACGACCTCGAGCTTGCGGGTCATCCCGGTGAGGCTCTCGGAGTGGCCGATCATCAGGATCCCTCCTGGGGCCAGCAACCGCTCGAACTCCTCGACCAGCCGCGTCCGGGCGGGAGCGTCGAGGTAGATCATCACGTTGCGGCAGAAGATGAAGTCCAGCGGCCCCTTCATCGGGAACGGAGGACGGGTGAGGTTGAGCTGGCCGAACGCGACCAGGCGGCGGGCGGCGTCGACCACCCGGACCGAGTCGCCGTCGGCCCGCTCGAAGTACGCCCGGTAGTCCGCCGGGACCTGCTTGAGCACCTCGGACGGGTACAGGGCCGCCCTCGCCTTGTTCAACACCTGAGTGTCGATGTCGGTGGCGAGGATCTTCACGTCGAGGAACAGCTCGGCGGCGAGCGGGGCGAACGTCAGCGCCAGCGTGTACGGCTCCTGGCCGGTCGACGAGGCGGCACACCACACCCGGAACTTGCGTTGCTGCTGCGCGACCCGCGCCCGCACCTCCCGCACCAGGCGGGTGAAGTGGTCGGGCTCGCGCCAGAACGAGGTGGTGTTGGTGGTGATGACGTTGACGAACTCTTGCGTCTCCTCCGGGTGGCTGTCGAAGTGCTCGAGGTACTCGGTGTAGTCGGACAGCCCGAGCGCCCGCAGCCGCTTCGCGACCCGCGCCGCGAGGAGCGAGGTCTTCTCGGGACCCAGCACGATCCCGGTCTTCTCGTACGCCACCTCACGGAGGCGCCGCTCGACCTTCGCCGGCATCGCCGGCACAGCGGTGGCGCTCGCCATGGCCTAGAACCCCTCGAACGCGGCGTCGTCTTCGCCGGGGTACAGCTGGTCGATGTTCGCGCCGCCCGACGCGACCACCCGCAGCGCCGGCCGCGCGGTGGACGAACGCTGGCTCGGGGCCGGTCCGCCGCCGCCCGCCGGGTCGTCCTCGGACAGCCGGAACCGCCGGACCGACGAGGCCATCTCGCGCGACCGCTCGGCGAGCTCGGTGGCGGCGCTCGACGACTGCTCCGCCGAAGCCGCCGAGTTCTGCACCACCTGGTCCATCGCCGTGACCGCGCGGGTCACCTCCTGTACGCCGCGCGCCTGCTCCTCACTCGCGGCGCTGATCTCGCCCACGATCCGCGTGACCTCGCCCACCGACTTCACGATGTCGGACAGCTGCGACTTCACCCGCACCGACAGCTCCTCGCCGTTCTCCGCCAGGCCCACCGAGTGCTGGATCAGCTCCTCGGTCCGCTGCGCCGCCTCCTTGCTCCGGAGCGCCAAGTTCCGGACCTCCTCTGCCACCACCGCGAACCCGCGCCCGGCCTCACCGGCCCGCGCCGCCTCCACCGCCGCGTTGAGCGCGAGCAGGTTGGTCTGGAACGCGATCTGGTTGATGTTCTTGATGATCTCGGCGGTGTTGGTGGCCGACTCGCGGATCTGCGCCATCGACCGGACCATGTCCTGCACCACCCCGTCACCGCGCTGCGCCGAGCCCAACGCCTGGGAGGTGAGCTCGCGCGCGATCCTGGTGTTCTCGGCGTTGCGCTGGGTCATCCCCGAGATCTCTTCCATCGACGCCGCGGTCTCCTCCAGCGACGCCGCTTGCTCCGACGCGCCGGTCGCGATCGCCGAGGCGCTGGTGCGGATCTCCTCCGCCGCCATCGACACGGCCCGGCTGTTGATCGCCACCTGGCGCAGCGGGGAGGCGACCACGTGCAGCATCTCGTTCAGCTCGGACCCGAGCCGGCCGAACTGACCCTCGTAGTTCCGGGTCTCGACCCGCACCGACAGGTCGCCGCCCTTCGCGGCCTTCGCGATCCGGCTGACCTCGGACAACAAGCCCTGGAGCCGGTCGCGCATCGTGCCGAACGCCTTCGCGGTCTGGCCGATCTCGTCGTTCGAGTCCACGTTCAGGTCGGCGGAGAAGTCGCCGCGCGCGATCGCGTTCGCCACCTCGGCGACCTGCCCCATCGGCGCGGTCATCCGCCGGATCGCCCACACCACCATCGCGAGGATCAGCACCAACGCCGACCCCGAGGCGAGCAGGATCACGTTGCGCATCGCCCCGAGGGCGCTCATCGCCTCCTCGTCGGTGATCTCGGTGACGATCGCCCACTTCAGCTCGCCGAGCTCGAGCGGGGCATACGCGGCCCACACGAGCTCCTCGCGCTCGTTCTCCACCAGCTCGACTCCGGACGCGCCCCCGAGCGCGGCCTCGGTGGCATGGTTCCGGATGGAGGTCGACAGCAGGGTCGACTCCTTGGTGAACCGGTCTTGCGTCCGCATCTTGAAGTCGGGGCCCACCAGGTACGACCGGCCGGTCTTGCCGAGGCCGGCGTCGTGGGTCAGCACCTCGTTGACCCGGTCGAGCGACACCTGGAGCGCCACCACCCCGACCATCTCACCGCGGATCTCGACCGGGGCCGCCACGAACGCCGCCGGCGTGCCCTTGCTGGGCGCGTACGGCTCGAAGTCGCTGGTCACCACCTCGCCGCGCTTCGCCCCGCGGAACATCTCGCCCAGACCCGTGCCGGAGGTGGTGCCGCTCACCACGTTCGAGCCGAAGTCCGGCTCGTGGGTGACGGTGTACACCACGTCGCCGTCGGTCGACATCAGGAACAGGTCGTAGTACCCGTGCTGCTCGACGAACGAGCGCAGCACCGGGTCGTAGAACTGCTGCACCCGAGCGTACGCCGGGTCGGTCGGTCCGCCGGCGGAGAACGCGGTGTCGAACTGCACGATCGCGTCACCGACCTCGTACATCTTCGCCAGGGCGCCGATGTCGGCCTGCAGGTCGCCGTACCAGCCGTCCACGAAGTCGGTCTTCAGGTCGCGGACCGCGAGCATCCGCTCCTGGGTCGCGTGGTCGAGGCCGTTGTCGGCCTCGTACACCCCGGCGAACGCCGCGATCGCCGTGGGTACGATCCCAGCGATCGCTGCGAGGATCGCGATCTTGGCGCCGAGGCCAAAGTTGGAGAAGCTCATCGAATCCTCCTACAGACCGAGCGTCGACGAGACGCCGACCCAGGTGAAGGTCTCGGCGCCGGCGGACGCGCCCGGCACGTTGGTCCAGGTCAGGTGAGCGGAAGGGCTGATCCCCACCGTCTCGCCGTGTAGATCGAGGCCCCACGACAGGTCCACGTCGAACGTGTTCTCCCGGCCTTGATCGCCCATGTTCCACCGCTTCGCGCCGGCGGCGGCGCCGAGCAGCACGTCGGCGCCCTCCCGCACCGGCACCGCGTGCTCCACCGCGAGCTGGCCGTAGCTGTACGAGTCTTCGTTGGTCCCGGCCGACACGCCCTGCAGCTGGGACACGAGCAGCGCGACCCCGATCCCCACGTCGGCCGACAGCGCGACCGCCGGCTCGACCCACAGCGGGAGCGCCGCCCCGGTCACCGCCCGGTCGGCCCACGGGAACGCGGTGGCGGTCAGCGCCGCCTCGATCCCGAGCCCGCTCGGCAGCTCGCGCGACCACGCGCCGAACACGTTCTGTTCGTACCCGACCCCTTCGCGCACCAGCGCGTCGGCGTGTGCGCCGTACGCCCGGAACGACGCGAACCAGCCCGCCTCGAACTCCCCGGCGGCCAACGACAGCGACGGGGCGAGCAGCCCGGCCCCGCCCTCGGACGCGCCGAACACGTCGATCCCGCGGTACGCGTACGCCGAGGCGGCGGTCAGTCCGGCCTCGAGCTCGGGACCCCGGTGGTGGTCGAGCGCCGCGGTCCGGGTCTCGGTCCGCCGCTCGATCTCGAGCGCGGCGACCTGCGCGTTCAACGCGTCGACGGTGGCGCGAAGCTCGAGGAGCTCTGCCTCCGCCGCGGAGTCTTCGTCGGCGGCGCCCACCGGCGCTGCTTCGGTCACCGACGGCGCCTCCGGCTCGGGGTCCGCCGCACCCGCGGGCGTGGGCTCGACGGGTGCCACAGGCTCGGACTCGACCGCGGCTTCGGGCTCCTCCACCGGCGGGGGTGCCGCGGGCGGTGGCTTCACCTTCTTCACCGCCGGCGGCGGCGGAGCCGGGGGTGGGGCCGTGGACGGCGGCCCCCCGTACTTGTCGAGGAACGACTGCGCGCGCGCGTCGGTGGTGCACACCAGGCTCAAAACGACGGACACCATGGGAACCTCCGTTCAGGACACGCGGAGCGCGGCGGGGTCCAGCAGGAACACCAGCCCGTCGCGCACCTTGCCGAATCCGGCCAAGAACTCTTCGTGGTCACAGTTCATCGTGGGCGCGTCGGCGAGGTGGCTCGGCTCGAGCCGCAGCACCTCCAGCACCTCGTCGACCAGCACGCCGAACGGCTTGCTGTCGTCGGCTTGCAGCACCACGATCACCGTCAGCTCGGACGGCTCCACCGGAGACAGGCCGAACCGCAGCTTCGGGTCGAGCACCGGCAGCACCCGCCCCCGCAGGTTCACCACCCCGCGCACCCAATGGGAGGACCGCGGCACCGGCGAGATCTCCTGCAGCTCGATGATCTCGCGCACCGCGAGGATCGGGACCCCGTAGACCTCGCGGTCGAGCCGGAACGTGAGGTACCGACCCGGGGCGCCCGATGTCTCCACCGACGGAACGGTCGCGTTCATGAGGCCTCCAGTGCGCCGCGGCGTACGCGGGGCTCGTCGACACGGAGGGCGGTGGGGTTGAGGATCAGCCCGACCTGCCCGTCCGACAGGATCGCCCCGCCGGAGAACAGCCCCTCCGAGTTCAGCGTCGCGTCGATGTGTTTGATCACGACCTGCTGCTGGCCGATCAGGTCGTCGACGAGCAGCCCGAACCGCCCGCGCAGGCCGTCGACCACCACCACGAACCCGGCGGTCGGGTCGTCACTCGCGCTCGACGGCACGCCGAGCAGCCCGCCCAGGTCGACCAGGGGGAGCTGGTCCCCGCGGACGTCGATGATCCGGCCGCCACCGGCGAACCGGTGCAGCTGGCTCGGGAGCGGCTTCATCGACTCGAGGATCGACAACGTGGGGAGCACGTACCGGCGGCCCCCGACGACCATCAGCATCCCGTCGATGATCGCCAACGTCAGCGGCAGCACCAGGCGGAACGTGGTCCCCTTCCCGATCACCGACTGGATTTGGATCCTCCCCCGCAGCTCCTCCACCGTCCGCTTGACCACGTCCATCCCCACCCCGCGGCCCGAGATCTCGGTCACGGCGGCGGCGGTGGAGAAGCCGGGGCGAAGATCAGCTCCCACGCCTCGGGGTCGGACAGCTGGATCGAGGGGTCGATCAGCCCGCGCTCGATCGCCTTCTTCACGATCGCGTCTCGGTTCAGGCCGCGGCCGTCGTCGGACAGCTCGATGATGATGTTGCCGCCCTCGTGGTACGCCGACAGCCGGATCGTCGCCATCGGGGGCTTGCCGGCCGCGACGCGCTGGTCCGACGGCTCGATGCCGTGGTCCGCCGCGTTCCGCATCATGTGGACCAGCGGGTCGCCGAGGCGCTCGGCGAGGCTGCGGTCCATCTCGGCGTCTTGGCCGCTGAGCTCGAGCTGGATCGACTTGCCCGAGCGGCGCGACAGGTCGCGCACGAGCCGGCTCATCTTCTGGAACACCCCCCGCAGCGGCACCATCCGCAGCGCGAGGCCCTGGCGCTGGAGGTCGCGCACGATCTTCGACAGCTGCGCGAGCTGGTGCCGGGTCCGGTGCCCGATCTGGCTGCGCAGGTCGGCGGCGTTGTTCACCATCGCCTCGACGATCACGAGCTCGCCGATGGTCTCGACCAGCGAGTCCACCCGGGTGAGGTCGACCTTGATGGTCTCGCGCACCACCGCGAGGTTCGGCTTGCGCTCTTCGTCGTCCTCGCGTTCCTCCGACGATGCCGACGGAGCGGCGACCGGCGCCGCGAACCGGACCGGGGGCGGAGCCACCGACGCGCGGCGGCGCGCCTCGAGCACCTTCTGCAGCAGCGCGTCGAACCCGGGCACCACCAGGTCGCCCGAGCCGGCGGCCACCGCCTCGCGGGTCGCGTGCAGCGCCGACCGGACCATGTTGGTGGCGCGCAGGATCAGGTCGAGCCGGGCGGCGCTCAGCGTGGACGGGTCGTTGCGGGCGTCGTCGAGCAGCGCCTCGACCGCGTGTGCCAGGGCCTGGATCGACCCGAGCTCGAGGAACCCGGCGAGCCCCTTCAGCGTGTGGAACGTGCGGAACAGCGCGTCGACCGACGACGCCTCGACCCCGCCCGCCTCGATCGACACCAGCAGCTCGTCGGCTTGGATCAGCGACTCGGCGGCCTCGTCGAAGAACTCGCCGAACATCGCGATCGCTTCGGGGTCACTCGGCAACACGTTCTTCGCGGCGGTCGGGATCGGCAGCGGCACCGGAGGCGGCGCGGGGGCCTCGGTCGCGCGGAGCCGCTCGAGCAGCTCCTCTCGACCCGGCGGGGCCGACTCGCCGGTGATCAGCGCCGGGACTGCGCGCAGCACCCAGTCCTTGAGCGCGAGCGCGTCGTCGACCACCTCGACCGGGCTCGGCGCCGCGAGCAGCCGGTCCTCGAGCGCGTGGTACAGCTCCTCGAGCCCGGCGAACCCGACCGTCGCCGACTCGCCCTTCAGGGTGTGCAGGATCCGCGCGAGCTTGTTGCGGCCCGCCTCCCCGAGGCTCGCCGCGTCGAGCATCATCTCCTCGACCTCGGTGAGGCCGTGGAGCTGCCCGTCGTAGAACTCGGCGAGCATCGCCGGGTCGACCCACGCCGGCAGGCCCGCGGGGGCCGCGGCGGTCGTCCGAGCGGGGGCGACGACGGGTACGGGG
>JBEBJC010000171.1:0-12021 GCA_040080105.1 Myxococcota bacterium | reverse complement strand
GTACGAGCGGCGGCGAGACGAAGCTCCTCCGGTCGACCCGCCGCTCGTACAGCGAGCGCAAGGCGCGGGCCTGGTGGGGCTTGAGCCCGTTCGTGTTGCCGTACAGCTGCTCCAGGGCTCGCTCCTACAGGTCCTTCTTCGGGTGGGCCGGGGGCTGCGGGGCTGCGCGCTGGCGGACCGCCGCCTCGAGCAGCTCGGGGAGATCGACCCCGATCGCGCCCTTCAGCTCCTCGACCAGCCGTACCGCTCGGCGGGCGGTGTCGCCACCCCCGGCGCCTCCGTCGCCCTTCGGCAACATCGTGATCTTGTCGACCTTCACGATGCCGACGGTGCTCACGAGCTGGTTCATCACCCCGTTGAGCTTCTGCATCAGGAAGATGTCGCGCGCCGCGGGCCCGGCCTCCCGCCACACGCCGATCATGTCGTCGAGCACGTGGACGGTGGCGCGACCTTGCTCGAGGATGATCGCGGACTTACCCTTCGCCGCGTTGATCCCGGCTTCCATCTCGGCGGACGCCGGTGCGATCACGTCGGCCTCGAGCTGCCGGCGAACCTTCTCGACCCGCGCCTCCTCGGCGGCGAGCGCGGCGGTGACCCGCGCCACGTCGGACTTCACCTGGCCCTCGGCCTCGGCGATCATCGCGGTCCCGCGGGTGCGGGCGTCGACCACCCGGCGCTCGGCCTGGGCGACCGCGATCTGCTCTTGCGAGTCGACCTGCTGCAACCGCGCGCGCTGGCGGTTGTCGGCGTCGCGGATGATCGCGGCGGCCTTCGCCTTCGCCTCGGCGATGCGCGACTTCTTGATGATCTCGGCCGACTGCTTGCGGCCGATGCTGTCGAGGTACCCGCGCTCGTCCCACACGTTCTGGATCTTCATCGTGTCGAGCATCAGGCCGAGCTTGCCGAGATCGTGGTCCGCCTCCTCGGTGAGCTTCACCGCGAACGCGATCTTGTCTTCGTTGACCTGCTCGGGGGTGAGCCGCGACAACACGCCGCGGAGGTTGCCCTCCAGCACGTCCTTCGCCATCTTGGCGACCTCTTCCCGGGGCTTGCCGAGCAGCCGCTCGACCGCCGCGCCGAGCACCGGCTCCATCGACGCGATCTTGATGTTCGCCACGCCCTGCACGTTGAGCGGGATGCCGCCCTTCGAGTAGGCGCCCTTCACCTCGACGTCGATGATCATGTTCGTGAGGTCGAGCCGGTCGACCCGCTCGATCAGCGGCACGCGCCAGCCGCGGCCGCCCTTGATCACCCGGTACCCGACCGGCCCGTTGGTGGTCGCCCGGCGCCGGCCGGAGAAGATCAACACCTCGTTCGGCTCACAGATGTGCAGGAGGTTCCCGGCGAGCCCGACCAGCGCGGCCGTGCCGCTCACGCCCACCACCGCGGCCGCGACCGCGAGCGATCCGATGATCTCGATCATCCCCCCACCTCCTTGTGGTTCGCCGCCGCAGCCGTGCGGGCGGCCAGCTCTCGCCGCCTGGCCGCGTCTCCGCCGTCGTCGTCCGGCGGGGCGCGCCCCGGCCCGGCGAGGATCCCCGCCACGTCGACCCCGGTGGTGTTGCGCAGCTCGCGCAGCACCGCCCCCACCGTCGCCGGCAGCGCGGCCATGTGCGCCGGCAGCGCGGTCCCGTCGCCCCCGTCGATCAGGGTCACCTCGCCGATCTGCATCTTCTTCACCCGGTCGGTCACGGTCCCGAGCACGGTCTCGAGCTGCTGGATCAGGAAGATGTCCTTCGCGTCGGGGCCGGCGCGCACCCACTCCTTGCGCATCATGTCGAGCACCTGCGCCATCGCCTCGCCGTCGGCGGCGATCGGGGCCGCGTCGGCGCGCGCGCGCATCTCGGACGCCTTCCGCTGCGCTTCGGCGGGCAGCACCATGTCGGCCATCAGGCGGAACTGCTCGAGCTTGGCGCGGATGTCCTGCAGCTCGTGCTCGGCGCGGGCGCGGGCGCCGAGCGCCTCCTGTTGCGAGGTCTCCTCGACCGACTTCGCCTGCGCCTCGAGCTCGGCCAACCGGCCGCGCAGCTCGTTCTCGCGCTGCTTGATCGCCATCTCGGCCCGCTGGTTCGCGACCTCCCCTTCCCGCGCGAACTGGGCCTGCGCCTCCTCGGCGTCGGCCTTGGCGGTCGACTCGGCGATCTCGGCGGTGGACAACACGTTGGCGAGGCGCTCGCGCCCGATGCTGTCGAGGTAGCTCACGTCGTCGCTCACCGACTGGACCTTCAACGTGTCCAGCGTCAGCCCGAGCCGAGCGAAGTCGTCGTCGGCCTCGTCGACCAGCTCGTCGGCGAACTTGAGCCGGTCCTCGTTGACCTCCTCGGGGGTCATCCGCGCGATGATGCCGCGCAGGTGCCCTTCGAGGGTCTCCTTCGCCACCCGCCGGATCTCGTCCGGGTCGCGGTTCAGGAACCGCTCGATCGCATTGTTGTAGCAGTCCGGATCCGAGCTGATCTTCACGTTCGCGATCGCGTGCAGCGCGAGCGGGATGCCGCCCTTGGAGTACGCGTTGGTCACGTGCAGGTCGATCGGGATGGTGCGCAGGTCCATCTGATCGACCTTCTCGAGCAGCGGGATCCGCCACGCGAAGCCGCCGTGCACCACCCGGTACCCCACCACCGACCCGTCCTTGTTGGTCTGGCGGCGGCCGGAGAAGATCAACAGCTCGTTCGGGCGACCCACGAACAAGAACTGCTTGAGCAGGAACACCATCGCGACGAACCCGAGACCGAGCCCGATCCCGGCGCACATCGCGGTCAACAGTTCAGGACCCATTCGTCCGACCCCCTACGTCCGTTCGGTACGCTGACCGGCGGCGCGCGATTGCGCGAGCCGGCGCCGTTCTTCGGTCGAGTCCCCGATCTCGGGCATCCGCTCGACCTCCACCACCCCCGCGGCGTCCACCCCGGTGATCAGCACCACCGCCCCCTGGGGGAGCTCGACCCGGGACCGCGCGCGCAGCTCCTCGCGGCCGCCGCCGGTGCGCACGCTGACCTTCCCGATGTCGCCGGGACCGATCGGGACCGTGACCCGCGCCTCCTCACCGACCAGCCGACCGACCTCGGTGGTGCCGGTGACCACGTCGGACTTCAACGCCTGGAACACCCGGGCCGCGGCGTAGCCCGACCCGACGCCGAGCAACCCGGCCGCCAGCGCGGTGAGCAGCGCCGGGACCGCGAGGAACGTGAGCAGCGCCCCGGCGAGGCCGAAGCCGGCGGTCCCGAAGGTCCAGAACCGCATCGACGCGAGCGGGAGCCACCACGCCACGTCCGCGTGGCCATCGTGGCCGGCGTCGTGGTCTGCGTCGTGGTCTGCGTCGTGGTCCGCGTCGTGGTCTGCGTCGTGGTCCGCGTCGGCGTCGTGGTCGTGCCCGAGGTCCTTGTCGCCCCCGCCGAGCGCGAGGGACGCGAGGATCATCGTGGCTCCGAAGCCGAGCGCCGCCAGGTACACCACCAACATGGAGGATGTTCTACGACGAACGGGCGGTGACCGCCAGCAGGACCCACCCTGCGACGAACGAAATCCCGCCGAGCGGGGTGACCGCCCCGAGCCACCGCGCGCCGGTGAGCGTCATCAGGTACAGCGAGCCGGAGAACAGCAAGATCCCGAGCAAGAACGCGATCCCCGCCGAACGGGGACGCGCCGGGTGCACCGCCACCGCCACCAGCGCGAGCGCGTGGATCAGGTGGTACCGGGCGGCGGTCTCCCACACCTCCAACAGGTGGGGATCGGTGACCCGCGCCCGCAGCCCGTGTGCACCGAACGCCCCGAGCAACACCCCCACCGCGCCGACCGCGCCCGCGATCCTCCACCACATCGGTCCCTCCCGGGGCACCCGTATTCGGATACGGGACGGCCGGAGGGGCGATGCGCTGGTGTTCGTGGTTCGTGGTGTGGTTCTCGGCGTGCCACAAGGACCCGGTCGACCTCGACAGCGGCACCTCCCCGGTCGGCGACGACGACGACGACGACGCCCAGGGGATCCCGGACCCGTACGCCGGGCTCGACCGCACCGCGTGTGAGGGCGGCCCGTACATCGAGAACACGTTCACCATCTGGTTCGTGGGCGACCTCACCGTCACCGGGGAGACCGCCACCGGCACCGAGACCGCCGCGGTGCATTGGTCGCCCGAGTGGGTGGCGGACTGCGGCTACCCCGAGACCTGCAACATCGTGTGGGACGTGTCGGGGGTGAAGGGGGAGGTCGGCGCGTGTGTCGGGTGTGACTACGCCCTGTCGATCCAGGCCGACCTGAACGAGGCGGCCACCAACTGCCCCGAGGCCCGGATCGTCGACGCGGGAGACCCCCAGTGGTCCACCGTGTACGACGTGAAGCTCAACCCCGACGGGACCACCGAGGTGTCGTTCTCGGCGTCGGGCGAGCCGCTCGGCGGGTGGTACTGGAGCGGCGACCGCGTCACCTACGTGACGGGCGAGCCGTACTGCTTCCCGTACCCCGACGACATCTCCGGCCTGTGTGACTGACGCGCGGGCTCACGGCTCGTCGCACCGCTCCCACGGCGGGACCTCGCCGAACCGCGCGATCGCGAAGTCCACGAACGCCCGCACCTTCGCCGAAAGGTGCCGGTTCGCGGGGTACAGGGCCCAGATCCCTCCGGTGGTGGGGATGTGGTCCTGCAGCACCCGCACCAGTGAGCCCTCGCGCAGCTGCTGGGACACGATGAACCGCGGGCTGTAGATCAGCCCGAGGCCGGCGACCGCGGCGGCGCGGAGCATGTCCCCGTTGTTCGACACCAGCCGGCCCGACACCGGGACCGTCACGTCGCCGATCCGCCAGGTGGGCGGGCTGTACTCGTAGTTCAGGCAGTCGTGGCCGCGCAGGTCGGCCGGGACCTGCGGAGTGCCGCGCCGTGTGAGGTACGCCGGGCTGCCGACGATCACCATCGTGGACGGGCCGAGGCGCCGCGCGACCAGGGAGCTGTCGTCGAGCTGACCGACCCGGATCGCGAGGTCGTACCCCTCGTCGATCAGGTCGGCGCGACGGTCGGCGAGCGACAGCTCGACCCGCACCTCCGGGTGTTCCACCAAGAACGCCGCCACCACGTCGCCGAGGTACAGCTGGCCGAACGTCAGCGGGCCGGTGATCCGCAACGTGCCGCGCACCCGCAGGTGCGACTGGGTCACCACGCTCTCCGCGTCGTCCACGTCGGACAAGATCCGGGTGCACCGCTCGAAGTAGGCCTGGCCCGCCTCGGTGGCCCGCAGCGCCCGGGTGGTCCGGTGGAGCAGCCGCACCCCGAGCCGGTCCTCGAGCCGGGCGACCTGGCGGCTCACGGTGGACTTCGGCACCCCGAGCTCGCGGGCGGCGGCGGTGAACCCGCCGAGCTCGATCACCTTCACGAAGACCTGCATCTGACCGAGTACGTCCACGTCAGTCGTCCTGCGACTTCTGGCCTTCGCGGTACTGCCGCCGCACCGCGGCCTCGACCTTCCGGGTGGACCCTCCGAACCGGTACGAGAGGTCGAACGCCTGCAACAGCCAGGTCCTCGGCACGGCCGACAACCCGACCCCGAACCGGGCGTCGACCCGCTCCCAGCTGAACTGCCACGCGAGGCTCGCGCGGTACGAGTCCGCCATCGGGATCGCCTGGTGGTACGCGAGCGCGAGCTGGAAGTTCTCCAGGTCCTGGCCCTGCACCTGCACCCCCGACACGTCGCCGGTCAACGTGCCGCGCACCGTGCCGTACACGGTGGCCGCGGCCTGAAAGATCAGGCTGTCGCGCCGGTTGAATCGGTAGTCGGTGGCGAACCGCACGTCGAACGCCTCGCCCACGAGCCGGGGGACCGCGGTGACCTCGTTGCCGCCGATCGGCTTGAACCCCGGCAGCACCACGGTCGGGATGTTGCCGATGTCGATGTTGCCGACCGCGGTGGCGCGCAGGTAGCCGCCGCCGAAGTGCACCGACCAACCGCCCGCGATCTGGAGCGAGTTCTGCAGCGCGAACGACACGAAGCTCATCTCCCGGACGAAGATGTCCTGGTTGTTGAGCTTGTAGCCGCTGATCTTGTACTTACCCTTCGGGTCGATCGCTTTGATCAGGTCGGTGACCGGGACGATCGCGTACGACGCCGAAACCCCCGAGTCGAACGGCCCCACCCGAAGGAAGTTCCCCTTGCCCGAGAAGTTGTACGCCCCGAGCGCGTCCATCGCCGGCGAGGTCGACAGCTGCATCCGCGGCAGCACCCCGTACGAGGTGCTGGCGATCCCGATCTTCGCCTCACCCCACTCGCGGGTGTACGCGGTGTAGTCGGTCGAGCCGTACGGGTTCTGCGGGTACTTGTACCGGCGCGGGCGCTCGACCTCGACCAGCTTGCCGTCGAGGCTCTCGACCCCGCCGTTCAAGAAGTCCGGATCGGGCATCAGGTCGATCTCGAGCGCCATCCGCGACACGCTCGACTGGCCGACCCAAGTGAGCACCTCGAGCACGCGCGCGTGATCGGTGATCGGATCGGCGGCGACGACCACCCGCGCCTGGTCGCCCCGCCCGATCGCGGCGGCGTCGATCCGCGACACCACGCTCGAGTCGAGGCACAGCTCGTCCTGGACGTACACCTGCCCGTCGGCGCGCACGTACACGCCGATGTCCCCGGGCTCCTCCGTCCCCGAAACGGCGACCTCGATCCCGGCCCCCGGGGTCTGGGCCACCGCGATCCCCACGAGCCAGCCGAACATCCCCGCTCCGTGTACAGTCGGACCACATACCCGCAGCGCCGCGAAAGTTCGAGCCCCGGGGCGGATGCCCGTGACGAGCGCTTGCCCGACGCCCGCGTTTGGCGCATCCTCCCGGGCCCATGTGGTCCCTGCTCGCCTGCCAGGCGCCGTTCGGCGCCGATCGCCACGATCTGGTCGACTTTCGCGTCGCCGCGTTGACCGCGCCCCCCGCGCTGGCCGGCGACGCGATCAGCCCCCGCGTGGCGCTGATCGTCGACGGGCACCCGTGGTCGGATCGCGACATCGATCTGCTGTGGTACTGGGTCGACGGCCCCGACGACGTCGAGGGGATCGACCCGACGTGGGAGATCGCCGGCACGGGGCCGGCCCCCATGTTGGTGGTCCCGCGCGATCAGCGCGCGCTGGGTCTGCTCGCGCGCGACGGCGACCGCGAGCTCCGGGCGTACTTCGCGCTCGCCGAGCCGCCCGACAAGGTCGACCCGCCGGCCCGGATCGAGGTGGCGACGCTGCCGCTCGCGCTGGAGGCGGTGGAGGGGCCCGAGCTGCTGCTCGACGCCCGCCGCGGGTTGTCGGCCACCCCCGCCGACGGGGTTCCGGTCGGCGGGTTCGCCCGGTTCACCGCCGAGGTCGACGGCGACCCGCTCGTGCGGTGGATGGCGACCGCCGGGACGTTCTTCGAGCTCGACCGAGCCGCGGCGGACTGGGCGGCCGGCGACCTGCTGCTCGACGAGGACGAGATCGACGACGGACGCGCGGCGTTGCCCGCGGGGGCGGTGACCGTGCTCGCGCTCGCGCTCGGTGAACCGGGACAGACCGCGTTCCGCGCCACCGATCTGTACGTCGGCCCCGCGCCCGACGGGGTGTGGGTGGAGGGGCGGTTCGTCCCGACCGACGGGCCGGTGGCGTTCGGCCCCGGCGAGGTGCTCCGGGGGACGTTCACCGCCGACGACACCTCCCCCACCGGCGTGCGCCTGGTCGACGCCGCCGCCGAGCCGGGGAGCGACGTGTTCGCCTGGGGCACGCCGTGGCTCGCGTGCGCGGTGAACCTCGACGGCCCGTTCGACCCGAACTGGCTGCTCGCCGGCGTGTGCACCCGCCCGGGGATCGAGGGCATCGAGGTGGTCGTGATCCCGCAGGAGTCGAGATGATCCCGTGGTGGGCGGGGGCGGCACACGCGGCGACCGTGGTGATCGCGGTGCGGGACGAGCGAGCCGGCGATCCGGTGACCGGCGCCTCGGTGGCCGCAGGCGACGCGACCGGCGTGACCGACGACGCCGGCGAGGTCACCCTGACGTTGCCCGATCCGGGGCCGTGGACCGTCACCGTCGAGCTCGAGGGGTACGCGAGGGCCGAGCTGGAGGTCGACGCCTCCGAGCCCAGCGCGCGGGTGTGGCTCACACGCGACGGCTCTGGGTCGATGGAGGTGGTGGTCGAAGGCCTCAAGCCCACCGCCGACCCGTCGCGGCACGTGGTCGACGGCGAGATGGCGCTCGAGACGCCGGGCACACTCGACGACAGCGTTCGCCTGGTCCAGTCGCTGCCCGGGGTCACGGTGCAGCGCGAGTACTCGCCGTCGAGCGGGGACCTGTCGGTGCGCGGGTCCGCTCCCGGCGACAGCAGGTACTACCTCGACGGGGTCGAGATCCCGTACCTGTACCACTACAACCAGTACGCGAGCGTGTTCCCTGCCACCCAGGTCGCGCAGCTCGAGCTGTACCCGTCCACGTTCTCCGCCCACTACGGTGACGCGGTGGGGGCGATCGTGGAGGCCGAGAGCCGGCTCGATCCACCCGAGGCGACCCACGGCGGCGCGAGCCTGAACTTCGTGATGGCCGGCGCCGACGTCCGCGCGCCGATCCGGGGTGAGTGGTGGTTCTCGGCGTCCGGACGGCGATCGTACCAGGACCTGCGCGGCTCGCAGTCCGCCCAGTACACCGTGTGGCCCACGTTCTACGACTTCGCGGCGCGGGCCGAGCGGGGGGACGCCGCCGACGGGCTCGGGCTGTTCGCGATCGGCGCGGGTGACTCGTACACCCGGGCCGCAGGAGAGCTCGACCTCCTCGATCCACTCGAGGCAGACACCGTGCCGTACCTGGCGTACCGGCAGGGGTTCCAGGTGGTGGGCGCGCGGCGACAGTGGACCCGGCCGACGTTCTCCGGGCGGCTCGTGGGCGCGCTGGTGCGGCACCAGCTGTCGGGGGACCTGTCCGGGCTCGGCGGGGAGGCGCTCGGGACCACCTCGCTCACCTCCCGGCTCGACCTCGAGGGGCACCCCACCGGCAAGCTCAAGTGGGACGCCGGGTACGAGCTGATCGGCTCGCGCACCTCCCTCGCCATCGACCCGGTCGGCGCGGCCGGCGTGCGGGTCGCGGAGGAGGTGCCGGCGCTGGCCCGCGGGGTGGCGATCGACGACGCGATGGGTCGGCTGCGCGAGGGGATGTACGGCACCGCGCACCTGCAGCTCGGCCCGGTGTGGCTGATGCCGGGCCTGCGGGCCGACGTTGACAGCACCACCCCGGGGATCGAGCTCCAGCCGCGCGCCGCCGACCTTGAACATGCCTTGGTCGCCGATCGCCCACCGGGCGGCGGCCGGTACACCCAGCGCCCCGAGCCGGCCGACCTGTTCCTCGGGGTCGGTGACCCGGCGCTGCCGACGACGACGTCGTGGCAGATCAGCGGCGGGTGGGAGGAGGCGATCGCCGGGCGGCTCGAGCTCGGGCTCGACCTGTACCGGAAGTGGATCGAGAACCCGCTGATCGTGCCGCTCGACGCGCCTCCGTACGCGGCCCCCCGCGGGGACGCGCGAGGGTTCGAGCTCGTGACCCGGTACCGCCTGCGCGAGGTGCTGTTCCTGTGGGGGTGGCTCGCGGTCCAGCAGACCACGTACCGCGACGTCGACGGGCTCACGGTCCCCGGTGACGGAGACCAGGGGCTGTCGGGCGGGTTGGTGTTCTCGTACGACATCGGCCGGTTCACGTTCGGCGGGCGGTACCGCTACGCGTCGGGGCTGCCGTTCACCCCGATCGAGGGCTCGGTGTACGACGGCGGCAACGACGCGTGGCTGCCGATCGCGGGCGAGACGAACGCCGAGCGCCTCCCGGACTACCACAAGGTCGACGCGCGGGTCGCGTACGAGTGGCAGCTGCGCGGGTGGAGCTGGGAGCTGGTCGCCGAGATCTGGTACGTGCCGAAGGCGTCGACCCAGCTGTACCCCACGTGGAACTACGACTACACCGAGCAGGGCTGGGTGTCGGGCCCGTCGTTCCTGCCGCTGCTCGGCGTCCGAACGCGGTTCTGACTGACCACGAGGTGCTCCGTGCCGGTCGTCTCCCTGCGTCCGCTGACCGAACTCGAGCTCGACGAGTACCTGTCGTCGTCCAAGGACAACTTCACGAACGAGAAGGTTCGCGCCGAGGGCGTGACCGTGGAGGAGGCGCGGGTGGCCTTCGACCGGTCGATCTCGGCGGCGCTCCCGCTCGGACTGCGGTCGGAGAACCAGTTCCTGTTCCGCCTGCGGGACGCCCACACGGACGAGCGGGTCGGCCTGCTGTGGTTCGCGGTGAAGACGCAGGGGCCGAGGCGCTTCGTGTGGATCTACGACATCGTGATCGACGAGGCCGTGCGCGGACGAGGGTATGGCGAGGCGGCGATGAGCGCGCTCGAGCGGGAGGCCGCGAACCGAGGCGCGAGCAGCATCGACCTGCACGTCTTCGGGCACAACACCGGCGCGCGCCGGCTGTACGAGAAGATGGGCTATCGGCCCACGAACCTCACGATGCGCAAGGATCTGGCCTAGCGCCGGGTAACGTCCCACTCCGCGAGCACCGCCACGAACGGGGCGCGGCCCACGCGCTCCGGATCGAGCACGTACGGCAGCACGATCGCGGTGAACTGCGGCACGTTCGGGTTGTCGCCCGGGCGACCCATCCCCACGAACCCAGCGGTGAGGATCGCCTCTGGGGACCGGTCGGCGTACTTGCCGCGCAGCGCGCCGCCGAGGCGGAGCATCGGCCCGTCCGACCCGTCGTACGGCTCCCACATCACCGCGGACAGGTGCTCGACCGTGGTGTCGGTCCACTCGATCACCATCCCGCGGTACGGCTCGAACACGTACGGCGAGTCGATCCCCTCGGGCGCGGCGACCGACACCCGGGACACGTTCCAGCTCGACACGAACACCGACGGACCCACCCGGCCCTTGAACGTCGGCGAGGCCTGGAGGGTGGTGCCCCAGCCGGTGAACCCGAACCCCGCGCGCCACCGGTCGGTGCGGGCCGAGTCGAGCGTGCCCAGCAACCCGTCGTAGCCCATCGGCCCGAACCGGGGCGACACGTACCGGATCACGGTCGCCTGCAGCGCCAGGTCGAACACCGCGATCGGCGCGAACACCACCTTCGGGCCCAGCTCGACGAACGCCGGGGACACG
Source organism: Myxococcota bacterium (assembly GCA_040080105.1). Taxonomy (GTDB): domain Bacteria; phylum Myxococcota_A; class UBA796; order UBA796; genus JACKER01. Next base: position 901 of record JBEBJC010000171.1, on the reverse strand, counting down.
CTGGCGCGCCCGCCGAGGTCGACGAACGTGTCCTCGAACAGGATCGAACGAGACCCGGGCGACAACTCCCATCGCGCGCCGACCTGAGTGTCGGACAACACCCCGCCCGGCCAGCCGGCGACGGCCAGCGCCTGGTACGTGTGCAGGGCGGGCCCGGCCGACGCCGGTGGAGCCAACAACGACAGCGGTGCGAGAATCACGGGGATCGACCGTAACCGCTCCTCGCGGCGTTCGCCGCCCGCTGCTCGAACGGCTATAGTTGACGACCGACTCAGGTTTCGAATTTACAGGAGAGATCGCGTGCACGTCCAGATCCTGGCCACCGGCAGCTACGTGCCCGAGCGGGTGGTCACCAACGCCGAGATCGACGGGTGGCTCGGCGAGAGCACCGGCGACTGGCTCGTGCAGAACGTGGGGATCCGCGAGCGCCGGTGGATGGCGCCGGAGCAGACCACGTCCGACCTGGTGGTCGCCGCCGCCCGGCGCGCGCTCGAGCGGGCCGGGATCTCCGGCGAAGCGCTCGACCTGATCGTGGTGTCGACCGACACCCCCGATCAGCCGTCGCCGCCGACCGCCGCCACGGTGCAGGACCAGCTCGGCGCGACCCGGGCGGGCAGCTACGACCTGAACAGCGCGTGCGCCGGCTGGGTCACCGCGCTCGACCAGGGCGCCCGATACCTGCTCACCGAGCCCGACGCGAACTACGTCCTCGTGGCGGGCGGCTACGCGATGAGCCGGTTCCTCGATCGGATGGACAAGAAGACGGTGAACCTGTTCGCCGACGGCGCCGGGGCCGCGATCCTGGCCCGGGGCAACCAGCCGGGCTTCCTGGCGAGCCGGTTCCTGACCATCGGCGCCTACCAGGACGCGCTCGGCATCTACGGCGGCGGGACCCGACGGC
>JBEBJC010000170.1:0-12024 GCA_040080105.1 Myxococcota bacterium | reverse complement strand
CGGCAAGTCCTCCCCGGCGCGGCGCGCCGGCCGAGGGGCGGGGCTGACCGGGACCGGCTCACGGTGGAGCCGGGCAGTGGGTCGGGGGCGGTGACGCGGCGACATCGAACCTCCGTGGGGTGTCGATATCGGACCCTCTGCGGCCCGGAACGTGCTCCCGGGCCGGATTTCCGCGTCCCCGGTGTTACTCCCGGCCGATGTGGACTCGGCGGGACCTGATGCTGTTCGCCGCGTGCGCGGCACACGCCGCGTGTGGCGAGGGGCCGCTCCTCCACGCCGCGCCGGCCGAGCGCGCCCGGCGGGTGGCGCGGTGGATCACCCGCGACGGGCTCGACGCCGCCGCGCGGTCGGCGGCGCGGATCGCGCTGGCCGGGTGCCCGTCCGAGGCGGTCGACCCGAGCGGGACCACCTCGCACGCCCTGTCTGGGGTCGGGTTCGCGCGGCGGCTGGCCGCCCGGATGCCGCCCGAGCGCGCTCCGCTGGCCCTGATCCAGGCCGCGGGGTTCGCCGCGGACGAGGTGGCGCGATCGCCGTACTTCACCGGGAGGTGGGAGCTGCCCGCCCCCGCGCCTGGGGTCTCCGCCGCCGAGCTCCGGGCGGCGCTCGACGCCCACGACGTCGCGCGGGCAGACGCGGCGGCGCTCGCGGCCGGCGGGTCCGCGTGGCCGGAGCTGTACCGGAGGGCGTTCGGCGCGCTCGGCCACGTCGGGCACGGTCCGATCGCGGTGGGCGTGGCCGCGTCTCTCGGAGACCCCGGCCTGGTGAGGTCCCCCGCGCGGTACCTCGCGTCGATCGCGCTGGCCGACGCGACCGCGGCCGAGGTGGAGGCCGCGAGGGGCGGCGGGTTGTTCGGGCGCGCGGCCCAGCTCGCCGAGCGAGCCCGGGGCGGGGAGAGCGCGGAAGGGTCCGGACAGGCGCTGGTGCGCGACGCGGCGGAGCTGGTGCACGCCGCGCGGCGCGTGGACGCCGCCACCTGCCACGTCGTCGCCTGGTGTGACGCGGCCGCCGCGTCCGGTGCGCTCGAGTCGCTGCTCGCCGCCGCCGGGTGGCTCGACCGGGTCGAAGGGGGCGGCACCGAGCTCGGACCGTGGTCGTCCCCTCCCCCGCTCGCGCCGCGGCCTGGTGGGCTCGCCGAGCTCGCGGCGGCGGTGCGGGCGCGCGACCCCGACGGCGCCGCCGCGATCGCCGCCGGGATGCCCAGCACGCCCGCGTTGTGGGCGTACCTCGCCGAGGCGGCGGTGGTGAACGCAGCGGTCACGGTGCAGCACACCGTCGAGCTGGTGGCGATCACCCCCGACACCCCGGCGGGCCGGGCGGCGGCGGCGCGGTTCCTCGCGTGGGCCCACGGCGGCGAAGGAGACGACTACCACGACGCCCTCGCGGCGACCGGCCTGCGCAGGCACCCGCTCGTGTGACACCGCTGTCGCGGTCCCGCGACCCCTCGAGGGGCGCCACCCCCACGATCCGCACCACCACGAGGTGAGGAGGGTGGCACGCGCCTCGCAAAGGACCAGAGCGCGCGACGGGTGGTTGTCCGTGCCCCTGGAGAGCCCGGCGCGCACTTGGGGGGCGGTGTGGGGAATGGTCCCTGCACCGTCCCCTTCGTCGTTGTAGATTCGGCGGATGCGGTTGCTGTCGGCGCGCTTGTTTCAAGAGACCAACGCGCTGTCCCCCGTCCCCACCGACGACGCCGCGTTCCGGCGGTTCTGGGACGAAGGCGCGTCGCTCGCCGCGCGGTGCCGGTGGGCGGCCACCGAGGTGCCCGGGGTGTGGTGGAACGCCGAGCTCACCGGGTTCCAGCGCGAGGCCGCTCGGCTCGGCGCCACGCCCACCCCGCTGTTCAGCGCGCTCGCGATCCCTGGGGGGAAGGTCGAGCGGTCGGTGTACGAGGGGTACAAGGACCGGCTGATCGACCAGTTGGTGGCAGGTCGCCCCGACGGCGTGTACCTCGCCCTCCACGGAGCGATGGGGGTCACCGGCCTCGACGACGCGGACGGCGACTTGCTCGGCGCGGTACGTGCGGCGCTGCCCGGGGTCCCGCTGGTCGCCTCGTTCGACCTGCACGGGTTCCTGACCCCGGCGCGGGTCGCGGCCGCCGACCTGCTGCTGGCCTACCGCACCTACCCGCACCGGGATCAGCAGCGGGTCGGAGCCGAGGCCGCGCGCCTGTTGGTCCGGCTGGCGCGGCGCGAGATCCGACCGACGATCGGGTGGCGCTCGCTGCCGATGGTGCTCGGGGGAGCGCCGAGCGTGGACTTCCTCTCCCCGATGCGCGGGGTGTTCCGCGCGCTCGATCGGGTCCGCGGCCAACCGGGCGTGCTCACCGCGTCGATCACCACCTGCCAGCCCTGGCACGACGCCCCGATGCTCGGCTGGTCGACCTACGTGGCCACCGACGGGGACCCGTCCCGCGCCGACGCGCTCGCCGAGTCACTCGCCGACACGGCGTGGGCGGTGCGAGATCACCTGCCCCCAGAGCTGCCCGCAGTGGACGCTGCGGTCGACCGGGCGCTGTCGGCGACCGTCCGGCGGAGGTTCGGCACGGTGTGCCTGTCGGACTGCTCCGACGCGGTGGGGGCCGGAGGTGTCGGGGAGAACACCGCGGTGCTGGCCGAGCTGCTCGGGCGCGGGAGCTCGCTGCGCGCGTTCGTGCCGGTGCGCGACGCCCCAGCGGTCGACGCGCTGTGGGACACCCCGATCGGGCGACGGGTGGCGGTCGAGGTCGGCGGGAAGCTCGCCCCGGAGTGGTACCGAGCGCTGCCGCTCGAGGGGGAGCTCACCTGGCGCGGCCGCACGACTCTGGGCGGCCGGGTGGTCCGGATCCGCGCCGGACGGACCGAGGTGGTGGTCACCGCCGACGCCCCGGTCGCGATCGGCCCGCGGTTCTACCGCGAGGTCGACCTGTCCCCGTGGGCGGCGGACGTGTGCGTGGTGAAGAGCTGGGTCGCGTTCCGGTTCCACTACCTGCCGTACAATCGCCTCTCGTTGTGGGCGAAGACCCGTGGGGTCACCGACCTGCACGCGATGGAGGGCATCGTGTACGACGGGCCGATGTGGCCGTTCACTCGGCTCGCCGATTGGCGCGGAGCCGACCGGCGGCGCCGATGCTGATCCTGACCCTGGGTTGCCCCGACCCGACCCCGCCGCCCGCGCCCAGGGCGTGCAACGGCGCGCCCGAGGCGTGTGAGCGCCCGCTCGACGAGGTCGTACTGGCCGTCGCGCACAACGCGATGAACACCGAGGACGCCGGGTGGCTGCTGCCGAACCAGCACTTCGGGTACGAGCGCCAGGTCGCCGACGGCGTCCGCGGGTTCATGCTCGACCTGTACGACCTCGACGGCGAGGTCACCCTGTGCCACGCCGACTGTGGGCTCGGCTCCGAGCCGTGGCTCGACGCGCTCGCCCGGTTCGACGCGCTGCTCGACGCGCACCCCGACGACGTGTTCGTGTTCGTGATCCAGGACGAGCTCGACGCTGGCCCGGTGACCGCCGCGTTCGAGGCGAGCGGGCTCGTCGACCGGCTGATCGTGCCCCCGCCGCCCGGCGAGGCGTGGCCGCCGATCGGGGAGTGGATCGACGCCGACACCCGGCTGCTGGTCACCCACGAGCAGCCGCGCCCAGGGGCTCCCCCGTGGTACCCGTCGACTTACGACCTCGCGTGGGACAACGACTACGCGTCGTCCACGGTCGACGAGTTCGACTGCGCCGTCCTCCGCGGCGACCCGGGCCACCCGCTGTTCTTGTTGAACCACTTCCTGACCCGGGGCGTGGCCTCCGACGCGCTCGCGGCCGAGGCGAACCCGCGCGAGGTGCTGCTCGACCACGTCGAACGGTGCGAGGCCGAGACCGGCGATCGGGTGAACTGGCTCGCGGTCGACTTTTACGACGTGGGTGACACGGTCGCGGTGGTGCGCGAGCTCAACGCCCGCTGACGCTACCGCGCCGCGTCGAGCTCGGCCCCGAGCGTGTCGCACAGGTCGCGCTCGACCACCGACGGCGCGGGCGGCGACGCCTCACACGCGGCCCGATCGGCGTACAGCCGCAGCGTCGGGGCGGCGGGGTCGTAGAACGCGCGACCTGCGAGCTCGGCCTGCGCCGCCGCGAGCGCAGCCACCGCTGGCACCGGCGGGCACGGGACCAGGCAGTCCGCGGGGTTCGACGCCGTGCGGGTCCCGGGGGTGACCTTGCGGAGCCGCCCCTGCACCACCACCTCGGCCGCGACGCCGTCCGAAACGTCGCACCGGCGCACGCCGTCGACCACGCCTCGGTCGGCCATCCACGTGTCCTGCGCGGCGGGATCTCGGCCCACCCTCTTCTTCGCCTCGCGGCGCAGGGCGTCGAGGCTCGCAGGATCACAGCTCCGGACCTCGACCATCGGGCGCGCGATCACCGCGGTCAACGTCACCCGCGGCGACCAGGTGGCCGACCGATCGTCGCTCGCCGACAACACCGGGGGCGGCGCGGCGTTCTCGTACGTGCGGGTCCCCGAGGGGCCCGCGACGCCGATCCGGCACTGCGCGCCGCGCCACTCCCACCCGTCGGCCACCCCGAACCGCCGATCACACACCAGGTCGTCGCCCCCGTCGGCCGCCAGCCGCCGCTCGCACACCCGCGCGAACAACACCGCCCGCGACGCGTCCTCGGGCTTCACCGGCAGGCAGTCCGCACCGTCCCGGAGCCAGGTGGTGGACGATCGGACCACCCACTCGGGGGCAGGTCCCCCCGCCGCCGGCAGGTACGGCGCGAGGTCCACCGCGAGCGCGGCCGTGGCCCACCACATCAGCGCACGCGGATGTCGAACGGCAGCATCGCGAGCGGCTCGTTCGGGTGATCGAGCGCGATCTCGGCCAGCGCCACCCCCGGCATCGCCAGCCACCGCTCGACCCACACCGACGCGCGCGAGCTGAACGGGGACAGCTGGCGGACCAGGCCGGACATCAGGCGACCGACCAGCGGTCGCTCGTGCCCGATCCAGTCGCGGCGGACGAACGGGCGCTCCGCGAGGCCGGCGAGGTCGCGCGCCCGCGCGATCGCGTCGGACAGGTCGCCTTGGGCGTCGACGAGCGAGCGCTCCAACGCCGCCCGGCCCGTCCACACCCGCCCGCGGCAGTGCGGCTCGAGCTCGGCCACCTCCTTGCCCCGACCGGCCGCGACCCGACCGACGAACCCGTCGTAGAACCGCTGGAGCGAGGCGCGGAACCGGACCCGCTGGTCCGGGTGGAACGGGCGGCTGGCGGAGAACAGGTTCGCGTTGGGCGCGCCGAGCACCTCCTGCGTGTGCACCCCGACCCGGCGGAGCCCCTCGCCCATCACCAGCTTGCCGCCGAACACCCCGATCGAGCCCGTGAGCGTCGCCGCCCGCACGAAGATCGCTTGCGCCGGGGCCGACAGGTAGAACCCGCCCGACGCCGACACGTTCTCGAACGACGCCACCACCACCTTGCGCTTGCGCAGGAGCTCGACCTCGCGCCAGATGAGGTCCGACGCGAGCGCGCTCCCGCCGGGGCTGTCGACGTGCAGCACCACCGCGCCGACCCGCTCGTCCTCGCGCAGGCGGGTGAGCAGGGGGACCACCTTGCGCGCGCCGATCGACGGGCCGCCCGAGCGGTCTTCGAGCGCGATCGGGCCCTGGAGGTGCAGCACGGTGATCACGGTGCCCGTGCGCCCGAGGCGGGCGAACCGCTCGCGCGCCGCGTCGATCAGCGCCCAGCGCGAGAACGGCACCAGCTTGGTCTTGGCACCGTGCTGCTCCTTGAGCCAGTCGAGCAGCTCGTCCTCGTACGCCGTGGCGTCCACCAGGCCGGCCTCGCGCGCCTCCTCGGCCGACAGCGGCGCGCGCGCGAGCAGCGCCCGCACGTCATCCTCCGACTTCCCGCGCCCCTCGGCGATGCCGGCGACGAGCTGGGCGTGCAGGTCGTCGACCAGATCCCGCACCGCCTCGTGGTTCTCGGGCGAAGCGTACGAGCGGGTGAACGTCTCCCCGAACGACTTGTACGCGCCCGCAGCCTCGAAGTCCGGCTTGATCCCCAGCCGACCGAGCGCGGCGCCGAAGAAGGTGAGCTCGACCCCGACGCCGACCAGGCCGTATTCACCGGTGGGGACCATGAACACCCGATCGGCCGCGCTCGCGACCCACGCCACCGCGTTGCCCGGCGCCTCGAGCACCGCGTACACCCGCTTGCCGGCGGCGCGGAGCGAGCGGATCGCGTCGCGGAGATCCTGGGCGGCCGCCCACCCGCCGGGAGACTCGCCGAACCGGAGCACCAGCGCGGCGATCGTCGGGTCTTCTCCCACGCGTCGCAGCCGCCGGACGAACTGGTCGCGCTCGCGGATGTCGCCGTTCGGCTCGAGCGTGAGCTCGAGGACGGCGTCGCGGCCCACCGCCCTGCGCTGCGCGAACCACAACGTCCAAGCCACCGGCAGCGCCCAAGTCGCCGCCGCGATCCGTACCAGACCCACGCCAACTCCCTCGCTCGGTCCGTATCCACGCCGGAGCCGTGGTGGTGGGTACCGCGGTCTTGACCGAACGTCGACGATGAACCGGACCCCGACCGGCGTTATGCTGCCGGCCGCAATCGGAGCAGCCCATGAGTATGAAGTCGTGCCCCGCGTGTGGAGCGGATGTCCCGGTGGGGGCCACCCGGTGCAAGGAGTGCTTCCACGACTTCACCGAGGCCGGCTCGGGGCGGTCGCTCGCGTGGCTCGGGCCGCTGATCGTCCTCGGCTCGATCGCGGCGATGGCGGTGTCCGGCTCGCTCATCCTGCTGTTCATCTGGTCCCAGCCGATCGAGGTCCGGGCGCTGGTCGACGAAGAGACCCGCTCGGTCGTGTGGACCACGAAGTACCGCACCGGGGTGGAGACCGATCGCCTGATGTTCGACGACGTGGTGAAGATCGAGCACGTCGGCGCGGGCGGGAAGTTCCAGGTGGTCGCGATCACCACCGGCGGCGATCGCAAGGTGATCACCGAGGGGGCCTCGCCGCTCGACGGTGACGGTCGCCACTACGCCGAGATGATGAACAAGCCGTTCGAAGACGTGGATCCCGCGGTCGCCCGCACGCGATAGGGTTCGTTTCGGCGGGGTGTGAGAATGAGCGGAGCAGCGGCCGACCTCGGCGTCGACCTGGGCACGGCGAACACGCGGATCGTCGCCCGATCGCGGGGGATCGTGCTCGACGTGCCGACGGTGGTGGCCACGGCACCCCGGCCGAAGGGCCGCGAAGTGGTCGCGATCGGCGACGAGGCCAAGAAGATGATCGGGCGCACCCCGGAGGGCACCAAGGTGGTCCGACCGGTGCGCGGCGGTCTGGTGGCCGACTTCGAGGCGACCGAGCAGCTGCTGCGGGCGATGCTCAAGCAGGTCGGCGGGTCGGGCCTGCGCAAGCCCCGCCTGCTGGTGTGCGTGCCGTCCGGCACCACCGAGGCCGAGCGTCGCGCGGTGCAGGAGTGCGCGCGCGCCGCCGGGGCGGGGCAGGTCCTGTTGGTGCCCGCCCCGATCGCGGCCGCAGTCGGCGCGGATCTGCCGGTGTCGGAGCCCGTCGGCAGCATGATCGTCGACGTAGGCGGCGGCCGGACCCACGTGGCGGTGCTGTCCCTCGGCGGCATGGTGGTGCGCCGCTCGCTCCAGGTCGCCGGCGACGACCTCGACGAGGCCGTGAGCGCCTGGCTCCGGAACACCCACAACCTCCAGGTGGGCGAGCGCACCGCGGAGACCTTGAAGGTCCACGTCGGGAGCCTGACCCCGAAGCTGCACCCCGAGCTGCGGATGCGGATCCGTGGGCGGGACCTGCCGTCCGGGCGCCCGCGGGAGCTCGAGGTCACCGCCGAGGACGTGGCGGCGGCGGTCGCCGGCCCGATCGGGCAGATCCGCCAGGTCGTGCTCGAAGCGCTGCGGGAGACCCCGCCCGAGCTCGCCGCCGACATCGTCGACCGCGGCGTTCTCCTGTGCGGCGGCACGAGCTACCTCCGCGGCCTCGACGTGCTGCTGCGCGAAGACACCGGGCTGCCGGTGCTCCAAGCGGAGGCGGCGGCGCAGTGTGTGGCGCGCGGCGCGGAGCGGCTGCTCGACGACGCCGAGTTCCTCGAGCGGGTCGCCGCGATCGAGACCTGAAGCCGCGCGGGTCCGCTACACGTAGTCGACGCCAGCCTCGCGCGGTGTCGGGCCGTCGCCGAAGAAGTGCTTGTACGCGAGCAGGATGTACAGCGGCATCAGGGTGGCCAGCAGGGCGGCACCGATGAACGGCACGTACGACAACACGAGGTTCATCACGATCGCCAACCCGAAGAACCCGACGTGCCAGCCGGGGTGCTTCTGGACGTGCGCGACCGACAACGAGATCGCCTGACCGATCCCGAGCCCGTGCACGTAGATCGCGGGCCCGGCGAACACCAGCGCCGCCGCGACGATCAGCCCCGGCACGTAGCAGAACATCGCGCCCAACATCACGAGCCCGCCATGGATCACCGCGTACGAGACCACCTTCACGAGGTCCTGGGTGAAGGTCGAGAACGGAGCCATGAACGTCAACGGCTCACCGTCGTTCAGGTACTTCCACACCGCGCGGTTCGTGCTCGCGGACATCGGCGCCGTGACCGCGATCACCACCCCGAACAGCACGCCGAAGCCGCCGAGCATCCCGAAGATCGAGCCGAACCCTGCGAGATCCTCGTCGCCCGTGACCAGGCCGGGCGCCATCCCGACGAACATCCCGCCGTAGATCGACACCAGCGCGAGCGGGGTGACCACGACCAGCGCGATGATCAACGGACCTAGGCCGGCGAGCAGGAACGGCACGAAGTCCTTCTGCGCCCTCGCCATCAGTTGGTTCGCGAAGCTCATGACCTCCGGAAGGTCGGCGTCGTTCGTGGGCTTCGATCCTGCCGGGCTCCAAACGTCGTCCGCCACGGTTCCTCCTCGTCTGCCGACAGGCTAGCCTGTTCGGAGGGGAGGAGGAATGCGGAACCTGGCATTCTTGGCCTGGGTCGGCTGCTCGGGCGACAAGACGACCACCGCCGACACCGAGGGAGACACCGACACCGACACCGACTCGGACGCCGACGCCGACTCGGACGCCGACGCCGACGCCGACTCGGACGCCGATGTCGACACCGACGCGGACGCCGACTCGATCCCGGATCCGTACGCGTCGATCGACCCGGTGGCGTGTGAGGGGCCGTACGTGACGAACACCGGGACGACCTGGTTCGTGGGTGACCTGACCGTCGGCCCCGACACGTTCGTCGGCACCGAGACGGCGGCGGTCCACTGGTCCGACGCGATGGCGGCCGACTGTGGCTACGCGCCCGACTGCCGGATCGTGTGGGCGCTGTCGGGCGCGGTCGGGCCCGCCGGGGTGTGCGCCGACTGCGACTACTCGCTCGAGGTGTCGGCCGAGCTCGACCCGGCCGCCACCGACTGCCCGGCCGACCGGATCGCCGACATCTCGCCCGACGTGTGGTCGACCCGGTACGACGTGAAGCTCGGGCTCGACGGCACGAGCGCCGTGTCGTTCGCTGCGACCGGGACCCCGTTCGGAGCCTGGTACTGGGCCGAGGACCGTGTCACCTACGTGAGCTACGATCCTTCCTGCTTCCCGTACCCGGACGACCTCGGCGCGGTCTGCCCCTGACCGCTACTGGACCTTGTCGGTCACGTCGAGGACGTACAGGAACCGCCAGTCGGCGCCGGAGTTCGGCAGCGCGGTGAACGCGAGCAGCGTGCGCCCGTTCTGCACGGTGAGGGACGGCTCCCCACACGCGGTGAACTGGGTCGGCACGTCGACCGTCTTCGATCCATCGACCCGCGCGAGCACGATCTTTCCGTTCTGAGTCGGATCGTTGAACGCGAACGCGACCCACTTGCCGTCCGGGGTCAGCGCCGGTCGAGCCCGGAGCGGGAGCCGCACGTCGCGCGCCAGCGTGGTCTTCGTGCCCTTGGTGAACGACACCACGTCCCACCGATCCTGGCCGCGGGACCCGTCGAAGAACACCACCCGACCGTCGGCCGCGTACGCCGGGCGCGTCTGGTCCGACGTGCCACCTGCCACGGCGGTCTCGGCGTGGGTGCTGTTGAGGATCTCGTACACGTCTTCGCCGCCGTCGTGCTTCCGGGTGAACAGCACCTTGGTGCCGTCGGGCGAGAACATGGGGAACATCTCGGCCGTCGCGGTCTGGGTGAGCTGGGTCACCTTCCCGGTCTGGGTGTCGCGGATCCGAATGTCACCCGCGCCGCTCTGATCCGACACGAACACCATCGCGCGGCCGTCCATCGACACCGACGGGAAGGTCAGGTCGCCGGGGAGATCGGTGGTCGGGATCAGCTCCGCGGCGGAGCCGCCGGTCGAGGAACGGTAGTAGATGCGGAACTGTCCGCCCTGGTTGCTCCCCTCGAACACCGCGTAGCCATCCTTGTGCCACGCCGCGTTGACCACCACCTGCCCCGACCCGCCGAACGGGGTGGAGCCGCCCGGCAACGAGACCCGCACGCCGTCCTTCGCCACGTCGCCCGTGACAGCGGCGATGTACAGGTCGATGTTCCCGGCGTACCGGTTGACCTCGAACGCCAGGTATTTCCCGTCGACCGACCACATCGGGTGGTAGGCGTGGCCTTCCCCGTCGAACCGAACCGGACCGGCCGACGCGACCCCCGACCACGCGAAGCTCGCTGCGAGCGCCAGGATCGAAGCCGCCCGAAGGGCGAGGACCAGAAGTTTCGGACGCCGGGTCATCCAATCTCCACGTGGCGAGAACCCTCGAGGGGCAGGACCATTCCGCTGACCGCTCAACCTTCGAACCGCGGCACCGCAGGGACGAGCCCCACCCGCAGACCGACCGTGTAGTAGTTGCGCGCACCGTCACTCTGCCACGCGCCGCCCACCTCGACAACGCCCTGCAGACGATCGAGGTCGAGCAGCCCGTAGCCTACCGAGCCCTTCACCCCCGGTCCGACCCCCCCTCCCTGGTATTGGATGGTCCCGACCGGGTCGGCGACGGTATCCTGGCCGCGGTCGAACCACTCGGCGACCCCGGTGCCTTTCCCCAGGGTGAGCTGCTGCATCGGGCCGAGCGCGAGGCGCAGGTCACCGGGGCGCGCGACCCCGGCGAGCCACACCGACACCGCGTGGAACGTCCCCACGCCGTAGCCCCCCTGGTACCCGACGCACCCGGCGAGGCCGAGCGCCGGCTCGGCGTAGGTCAACCCGATCTCGCCGCCCACCTCGAGGCTCAACCCGGTGAGGGACACGCTGCCCGGGGAGAACGCGTGGCCTCCGTCCGACAGCAACACGACGTTGTCGGACTCGGGCGTGTTGAGGTACGCCGGGCCGGCCGTCGCCACCAGGTTCGCGTACCGGATCGCGCTCTGGGTGGTGGTCCCTCCCAGCTGGTTCGGGTCGAACCCTCCCGCCGCGACGTTCTTGACCTTTCCGACGGTGATCAGCGTCCACTCGGGGCTCTGCTCCACCTCGAACGCCTGTTCACCCACGACGTAGGCGCCGAACGGCAACATCCCCTTGAACGAGCCGGTCTCGGCCACGACCGTCTGCGCCCGCTCGATCGCGCTCCGTTGGTCCGGAGCGAACGGCATCTCCTCGCGCGACAACACCGGGCGGCGACGCGCGTCACCCCGGATCTCGACCTTCGCGTACGCCTGGTCGATCGCGTCGAGGGACTCCTGGATCCGCGGCTTCGGGTCTTCGCCGGTGTCCGGATCGGTCTCCGGAGCCACGGCGAGGGCCTGTTGGAGTCGCTCGTACTGCTCGTACACCTTCCCGAGCTTCCGCGCCGACTCGGCCCCGAGGTAGAAGTTCGAGTACCCCAGGGTGCACTTCGTGAGCTGGAGCGCCTCGTAAGCGCGCTCGACCCCGCTCCAGGCGTTTCGCGCCGCGAGCTTCTCCTGCTCGTCCGACAGGCGGAGCTTCTCCGCCTGATCACACGCCAGCGCGTCCGACGACAGCGCCAGCGCCCCCACCCCCCACGCGAACGACCACACCCCTCGCATGCCCGCTCCCTAAGACACGGTGGAC
>JBEBJC010000169.1:0-12033 GCA_040080105.1 Myxococcota bacterium | reverse complement strand
GAGCAGCCCACCAAGCCCGCGAGACCCGATCCGAACCACAGCCCCAAGCCGAACGCCGACATCCATCCTCCCGAGCTTCCAGAGGTGCCCCGACCACGCGAGGGCGTCAAGCACGACCCCGCCGACGAGGGTACGTTCGCACCCATGGACAGCTCGCCGGTCCGTCGACGCCTGCTGCTGTGGATCGTGGGCGCCTCGTTCGTGGTGATGGCGTCGATCGCCGCGTGGCGCGTGGTGTCGCTGCGCGATCTCGCGGTGCAGCGCGAGCGCTCCCGCCTCGAAGAGTTCGTGAAGGACCAGGTGGAGGGCTGGGAAGACGAGCTGCTCAAGACGTTGCAGGATCGGCTGGTCGGGGCGAGCGCCGACCCTGACCAGGAGCGGCTGGTCGCGATGCAGCGCCAGTTCCGTCGGGCGCCGTGGTTCGACAGCGTGTTCGTGTGGGAGCCCCCCTCGGCGGGTCAACCGGGGGTGCCGGTGTTCCCGACGGTGTCGGTGCCCGACGCCGACGAGCAGGTCCGCCTGTCGCCGTGTATGCGCGCGTTCGGTGAGCTGTCGCGGCCGCCGTACCCCGAGGTCGACGTGTTGGTGCGGGCGCTGGTGTACGGGTGCCGGGCCGAGCCGCCGAACGTGCGCCTCACCGCCACCACCAACGCCGCGATCCTGCTGTTGGGGGTGAACCGGTACGAAGACGCGCTCCGGGTCCTCGGCACCGCGATGATCCCGGACAACCTCACGCTGCGCGCGGCGGGCCAACAGGGGGTGAGCCCGTTCCGCCTCGCCGCGTGGCGCACGCTGCAAGTCGACGTGCTGTTGGCGTTGAACCGTCCAGGAGAGGGGCTGGACCTCGCGGTGCGGGTGGGGGAGCAGATCGCCGACCTCGACGCCCCCGACCTGCCCCCGCTGCTCCACCACATGCGGCGGATCGTCGATCGGCTGGAGCAGCACGGACGCCTGGTCGACGCCGCCCGGCTGTCGGAGGGGATGTCGCGGGCCGACCGCCGGAAGCACGCGTACGAGGAGGTGCTCCGCCGCCTGTCGGGCGAGCCGCTCTCGGGCTCCACCGACGCGCGGTTCGTGTACGACGTGTACTCGGACCAGCCGTTCCTGCTGTACTACGGCTGGTCCAACGGCCACGGGGTGGCGTTCGCGCTCGAGCAGCACCCGCTGATCGAGGCGTTCCTGCAGCGGATGCGCAAGCTGCAGGGCGCGGTGACCCTGACCGAGGCCCGGTCCGACCGGTGGGTCGCGGGCGCGCGATCGGGCGGGAGCTACGCGATCGTGGTCCCGTTCACCCGCACGTTGACCAACCTGCGGGTGTGCATCCGTCAGTCGGTGGTCGACGCCGCGACCAACAGCATCAACGAGGAGTGGTACATGCCGCTGTTCGTGATCCTGGCGTGTGTGGTGTTCGGGATCGGCGGGCTCATCGCGGTCGACCGGGCGACCCTGCGCGAGGTGGAGCTGTCGCTGCGGCAGCGGGCGTTCGCCACCCGGGTCACCCACGAGCTGAAGACCCCCCTCGCCGGCATCAAGGTGATGGCGGAGAACCTCGAGGTGGGCGCGTTCCGCGACGACGCGCACCGGCGCGAGATGGCCGGGCGGATCGTGGCGGAGGCGGACAACCTCACCCGCCGGGTCGACGAGGTGCTGGCGGTCGCGCGCCAGCGCACGATCCCGAAGCCGGAGCCGGTCGACCCCGAGGAGGTCCTGCTGATGGCGGTCGACGACTGGGGCCCCCGCCTCCACGACGCCGGGGTCGCGCTGCGGGCTGACCTCGCGGTGACCGACCCGGTGCTGGGCGACGGGAACGCGCTGCGAGACGCGGTGGCGTGCCTGCTCGACAACGCGCTGAAGTACCGGCGCGAGGACCGGCCCGAGCCGTCGGTGTGGCTCACGCTCGAGCAGGTCGGGCGGCAGGTGGTGATCGCGGTGGCCGACAACGGGCTCGGGGTGCCGCGCCCGATGCGCAAGCGGGTGTTCGACCGGTTCGTCCGGGTCGAGGGCCCGCACCGGGGCAAGGCCGGCGGTCACGGGCTCGGTCTGCACCAGGTGCGCGAGATCGTGGCGGCGCACCACGGGACCGTGACCTGCGCCGACGGGGTCGACGGCGGCGCGAAGTTCGTGATCCGCCTCCCCGCGCTCCGCAGCTGACGGTCGCGCGGAACCCCGCCAACTGCCGCGATCGTGAGTTACCCTGCCCGGTCGTGGGGGTTGTCCATGGGGCTGCTAGGCGCCCTGATCGGGTTGTGCGGCTGCAACGGCGAGAAAGACACCGGGGTGTCCCCGAGCGGGGACACGGGGGGCGACGACACGGCCACCAGCCCGGTCGACGCCGACGATGGGAGCGTGGTGGTGCTGGCGTGGGCGCCGTCGTGGGACAACCCTGCCCCTTCGACCGTGGTGCTCGGGCTGTTCGCCGCCGACCGGCTCGGGGTGCTGAACCTCGCCCAGTGCGTGGGCTCGGCGGAGTCGTTCTGCACGAGCGAGCTGCCCCCGTCGCCAGGGAGCTCGGTGCTGGTGACCGCGCTCGACCCCGACCTCAAGGATGATCTGCAGACCCGCAAGGTCGGCGCCGAGATCACCCTCGGGGAGTGGGTCGGGAGCTACCAGTTCGACTCGAGCACCGACATCGGCTTCTACTACGCCACCTCGTCGGACATCTCGATGCCCACGGGCCCTCTCGGACTGCACCTCGGCGGCGACTGGGGCCCGTACGACGGGACCGACGACGTGCGCGCGCCCACCGCGCTGCGGGTGACCGACCCGGACCCCACCGACGCGCAGGAGTTCTACGACACCGTGCCGATCCACCTCGAGTGGGACCCCGGCACCGAGGGCGACCTGTACCTGTACGTCGAGACCCCGGCGGAGCAGCGCCTGTACCGGCTCGACGACACCGGCGCGTACGACCTCGACCTCAGCGCCCTCGGCCTCGGGAACGGCGCCGCGGTCGACCTGATCCTCGGGCGTTGGGGGCGCGGCACCGTCGACCACCAAGGGAACCAGGTCGAGATCCTGGTCCAGTCGAACCAGCGGATCCACGGCACCTGGCGGACCCTCGGCGAACGCACCGAGATCGTCGACACGTACGACGAGTGTTCCCTCGCGCAGACCGCGCCGTCGGCCGTGCCCGGCAACTACTTCGGCGACCTCGCGGGCTCGACCGACGACCTCAACCCCTTGCCCGCCGGTTGCACCGGGTTCAAGGCCGCAGGCATCGATCGGGTCGTCCCGATCGACCTCCAGCCGGACGACCAGCTCACGGTGAACTACCAGCTCGTCTCCGACGACGCCTCGCTGTACCTGCTGACCGACTGCAGCGACGAGACCACCTGCCTCGCGGGGGTAGACCAGGCCAACGCGGGCGACGTGGAGCAGATCGTCTGGTTCAATGACACTGGCGCGCCGCTGCGGGTATATGCGGTACTGGACGCGTTCGAAGCGGTCACGGACATCTTCAACCTCGACATCATCGTCGAGTCACTCTCCACGGACATCCTCGTGCCCACCTGCGTGGACGCCATCGCCCAAGGACCTGCCGCCGCGGGCTCGTACCACGGCTCGGTGGCGTTGCACGCCGACCTGCTGCAGCCGTACTGCGCGGCTCCGGCCAACGGCGGCGAGGGGATGACCGAGGTCCTGCTCGGCCCCGGAGAGCAGCTCCGCGCCACGGTCGAGGCCCCGGGTGGAAACCCGAAGCTGTACCTCCTGTCGAACTGCGCGATCGGCGACTCGTGCTTCCTCGCGAACGACCAGGGAGCAGGCGCCACCGAGGAGATCGTGTACACGAACCCCTCGCCCGCGAGCCAGTACCTGTACCTGGTGCTCGACTCGGACTCTTCTCTGAACGAGTACTTCCTGGACCTCGAAATCCAGTGAACGCCCCTCGCGCCACCCCTTCTTCGTGCTGCGGAGCTCCATCCATGCGCCACCCGTTCTCGTTCCTCGCTGACGCCCTGCGGCTCGGGCCGGCAGCGCTGTTGTTCGCTGCGGCGGTCCTCCCGGCGTGCAGCGGCCAAGACCCGGTGCCCGACTCGGGCACCTCGACCGACACCGAGCCGCCCGTGTTCGTCGACACCGGGTGGCCGGCCGGCGACGTGGGGAACTTCCACGTGGCGTACAACGTGAACAACGAGACGACCACGGTGTACGGCCTCGCCGCAGTGGCGCCTCCGAACTACCTGAACCTCGCCCAGTGCGCGATCGCCGGCACCACCTGCTTCGGTGGGTTCCCCGGCGACGAAGACACCTCGATCGACTTCGACCCCGATCAGGACCTCGACCGCGACACCACCATCACCCGGTTCCTCGGGTTCGAGATCACCGTCGGGCCGTACACCCTGCAGTACCGGGAAGACGCCGAGACCGACCAGGGCTTCGGCTACTACCAGGCCGACGGCACCGAGCTCGGCCTGAGTGAGGGGTGGATCGGCGAGACCTGGGCCGGCCAGTGGCCGGAGTACGCCTCGACCGAGGACCTGTTCGTGCCGCCGCCGATCGAGCTGATCAGCCCCCGCCCCGGCGGGTTCCTGCAGTTCACCAACGGCTCCACCGCGGTGATCGAGTGGGTGCCGACCGGCGTGGGCGACGTGACCCTGGTGGTCGCTCCGAAGTTCGGCGACGCCAAGTTGTACTGGCTGCACGACGACGGGTACTTCGCGCTCCCGGCCGACGATCTCGGCCTGACCGGTGACATCGAGGATCTGACCTTCATCCTGAGCCGGTGGTCGGTCAACGAGTTCGATCGGTTCGGCCACGCGATCCGGGTGCAGGCCACCTCCGACGCGTCGTTCTCCGGGCAGCTGTTGAACATCGGCGGGCGCGACGAGCTCGAGCTGGCCGACGGCTGCGACCAGTCGGTGGGCAGCCCCGCGCTGACCGCCGGCCAGTACTGGGGCATCCTGCGGACCACGATGAGCAACAGCCTCGACCCGAACAACGGGTGCCTCGGCACCTCGTTCTACTCGGCCGCGGCGGGGCCCGACGGGTTCATCCGGCTCGAGGTGGAGCCACACCACAACATCTCGGTCGACTACAACCTGTACACCCAGTCGGCGAGCGTGTACCTGGTCGAGGACTGCAGCGACGCCAACACGTGCTTCGCCGGCTCGGACCTGTACCCGGACCCGAACATCCACGAGTTCGTGTCGTACTTCAACCAGACGGACGAGACGAAGGTGATCTACCTGGTGCTCGACGTGACCGACGCGGGCGTCCCCGACAGCGTGTTCACCGTGGACGTGACCGACGAGTTCCTCGACGCCCCCCCGATGTACGACGAGTGCCTCGACGCGGAGGCCGCCGCGTCGGAGGTGCCCCCGGACCTGCTCGAGCCCGGGAACTACTACGCGGACTTCGTGGCGTACACGCCGGACCTGAACCCGGGCGCCGGCGGCTGCACCGGGACCTCCCTCGGCGGCCCCGAGAGCATCGCTCCGCTCGAGATCCCGCCCGGCGCGACCCTGTCGGTGTCGGTGAGCATGACCGACGGCGACCCGGGGATCTACCTGCTGTACAACTGCGTCGACGCGTTCTCGTGTGCCGCCGGCGCCGACCTGTCGGCGACCGGGCTCGAGAACCTCGTGCACAAGAACTACGGGGCGTACCCGGAGCGGGTCTACCTGGTGGTCGACTCCAAGGCCGGCCTCGGACCGTACTTCCTGTCGATCTCGATGTAGGGCCGGATCTGCGTTCCGGCCGTGTGATAGCAGGCCGGAATGTCGGACGATCAGGCGTACCTCAGGGACTTCTACCAAGCGCTCGTCGACCGGCCGCTCGAGCCGGACGAGCGGTGGTACGTCGACCTGTACCGCGACCCAGCCCTCGCGACCTACGATCCCATCGAGCAGCTGGCCACCGGGATCGAGTGGCAGCTCGACCAGTCCACTCACCTGTTCAGCGGATTTCGCGGAACCGGTAAGTCGACCGAGCTCCGCCGCCTGCGCGCCCGCCTGCAGCAGACCCGTCGGCACGTGGTGGTGTTGTGCGACATGGTCGACACGCTGAACCTGGCCACCCCAGTCGACGCGGCCGACTTCCTGATCGGGGTCGCCGGTGCGTTCGGCGACGCGCTCGAGGCGAGCGACGAGCTGCTCGGCCACGATCCGGGGCGCGAGTCGTACTGGCAGCGGGTGCTGCGGGTGTTCCGCGCGGTGGACTTCGACGTGGAGCTCGGCGGCACGTTCGGCGTCGCCTCGGCCACGTTGAAGTCGAACCTCCGCCAGGACCCTACGTTCCGCGAGCGGCTGCGCGAGCGGATGGAGGGGCACATCGGCAAGCTGGTGGAGGACGTACACGAGTACGTCGCCGAGTGCATCGCCGCCCTGCGCGCCAAGCACGGGCCGAAGATGCAGGTCGTGCTGCTGCTCGACAGCATCGAGCAGGTGCGGGGCACCTCGACCGCGAACGCCGAGAGCGTGTACGCGTCGGTCGAGAGCCTGTTCGCGAACCACGCCGAGAGCCTGAAGTTCCGCGATCTGCACGTGGTGTACACGGTGCCCCCGTGGCTGAAGATCCGCTCGCCCGGGATC
Organism: Myxococcota bacterium; assembly: GCA_040080105.1. GTDB lineage: Bacteria > Myxococcota_A > UBA796 > UBA796 > JACKER01. Next base: position 5,503 of record JBEBJC010000169.1, on the reverse strand, counting down.
GCCGGCGAGTACGGTGGGATGCAGCTGCTCCCGTGTGTGCGGGTCCGGTCGCGCGACGGGGTGGTGGTGGGCCCCGCCCTCGACGCGCTCGAGCGGGTGGTGGCGAAGCGCGGCGACTGGGCGCGCCTGCTCGGGACCCGCCAGCGCCTGGATCGGCTGCTGCTCGCCTCCGGCGGGTACCTGCGCGACCTGTTCCGGATGATCCAAGGGTGCCTGCGCCAGGCGCGCGGGCGTGAGTTGCCGATCTCGGACGCCGGGCTCGAGAGCGCGATCCACGAGGTGCGGAACAGCTACCTCCCGCTGGCCCGGACCGACGCGCGGTGGCTCACCCAGATCGCGCGGACCCACAGCACCGAGCACGCGGTGCACCGGGCGGGGGGCGAGGCGAGCAACCTGTACGACCTGTCGCGGTTCTTCGACACCCACCTGGTGCTCTGCTACCGAAACGGCGAGGAGTGGTACGACGTCCACCCGCTGCTGCAGCAGGAGGTTCAACGACAGGCCGCCGAAGCCGACGCTCCGTGACCACCGACGCCGAGGCGAGCGCGTTCGAGCAGCTGGCGGGCCACCTCGACTGGTCGGTCGGCGCGACCGTGTCGTTCGTGTTCGCCGACGACCCCGACCTGGTGCAGCGGCTGCGCGAGCGGGCGATCCGTCAGGTCGAGGGCCAGGGAGGCAAGGCCAGGTTCCTCCACCCGTTGACCCCCCAAGCGCTGCGCGAGGTGATCCGAGAGCTGCTCGGGAGCCGGCGGAAGCTCGACCTCGTGTGGCTCGAGGCGATCGGGGCCGGTCGGGTGTGGGCCGACGCATGGAACGACGTGCTGGTGCGCCTGAACGAGCGCCGGGAGAAGCTCCGTCGCAGCTTGTCGGGGTCCCTCGTGCTGGTGGCGCCGGTCTCGGCGAAGGGGCGGTTCCGCGAGGCGGCCCCGGACCTGTGGTCGATCCGGTCGCTCGCGCTCGAGCTGCCGGCGACACACCTCACCGCTGCCTCCCCTCCCCCGGACCAGCGGGCGGCCAGGATCAACGGGTACCGGGTGGCCGAGGCCGTGCTGCGGTTCCAGTTCCACCGCCGGATGCGGTCCGAGCCGTGGTTCGCGCTGGTCGTGAGCGACGACGCGACCGCGCGGCGGCGCCTGCTCGACGCGCTGGTGGAGCGCGGGGTGGCGGTGCTGGTGCACGCGTCGCCGTCCGACGCGCTGACCCGCCCGACCGAGGCCGACGCGCACTGGGTGCTGGTCGACGACGACCCGAGCGTGCGGCTGTTGTCGATCCTCGCCGGGGAGGGCCCGGCGCTGTCGCGCCCCACGTTGCTCGAGGGCTCGCTCCACCTGCTGCACGCGATCGAGGGCCGGGTGCCCGACTTGTACGCGCGGGTCGCGTTCGTGGTGAAGCTGCACCCGGAGCGGACGTTCCACCCGGGCCCCCTCCCCACGCTCGACCGGGCGGAGGGGCTCGTGCGCGACGTGTGGGACGCCCTCGATCGCGCGCGGGTGCTCGAGCAGGACCTCGCCGCCCTGCATCAGCGAGCGGACTCGCAGCGAGCGGCCCGCGGCGAGGGCAAGCTCCGCTCCGACCGGGTGCGGGAGCTGTTGCGCGCGGCCGAGGCCCTGCTCGCGCAGGGGTGGAGCGCGGAGGCGCAGCCGCTGGTGAGCGAGCTGCACAAGGCGGCCGGGGCGATGCGCCCACACGACCCCGACGCCGCGCGCCTGTTCGCGGAGTCCGAGGAGATCGCCGGGAAGGTCGCGTTCCAACGAGGAGACAAGCAAGAGGCGATCACCCGGTACGCTGCCGCCCTCCCCGTCCGGCGGCGGCTCGCGCGGTCGCGCAGCACCGACGAGCGCCTGCGCCGCCGGGCCGAGCTGGCCCGCTGCCTGTCCACCTTGGGAGAGCTCGCGCTCGACACTCGGCAGCTCGACTCCGCCGACGCCTGGCTGCGCGAGGCGCTCGCGATCCGCCGCCGGCTGGCGCGCGCCAGCGACGACCGCGAGACCCTGTCCGACCTCGGCACCTCGTGGTCGCTGCTGGGCGAGCTGTTGCTGGCGCGGCACGAGGTCGGCGACGGACAGCTGAAGGCCGCGACCGACGCGTTCCGCGAGGCGCTGTGGATCCGCGAGCGGATCGCGTCGGAGGAGGAGACCCCTCGGTTCCGTCGGTTCCTGTCGGTCGCGCTCGGCAAGCTCGGCAAGGCCCTCGCGAAGTCGGACGACTGGGACGGCGCGCGCCGGTGCTGGGAACGCGCAGCCGAGCTCGCGCTGGCGCTGGTCCGGCTCGACCCGACCAACCCCTCCCTCCGCAGCGACGCCTCGGTCACCACGAGCCAGCTGGGCGACGCGCTGCGGGCACAAGGAGACGCCGCCGGGGCATACGCCGCGTACCGCGAGGCCGCCGATCAGCGGCGACGGCTGCTCGCCGAGGACCCCGACAGCGCACGCAACCAGGAGCTGCTCGCGGTCGCGCTGGGGCGGCTGGCCGAGGCGGCCGGCGCCCTCGACGAGCTCGAGGAGGCGCTGCGGGCCAGCGGGCGCGCGGTGGAGCTGTCGGATCACCTCGTGTGGATCGACCCCGGCAACCTGAAGTGGCGGCGCGGCCTCGCCACCGCCCACCTCCGGCACGGCGACCTGCTCACGTCCGCCGATCACCCGTTCGAGGGGGTCGAGGCGTGGCGACAGGCGCTGGGGGTCGCCGAGCAGCTGCTCGACAGCGGCACCTCCGAGGGCCGCAGGCTCGCGCGCGACGTGCTCGCCGGGCTCGAGGCTCGGGGAGTGTCTGCGGCGGACCTGGGCCCGCTGCGTGACCGAGCCGCGGTGTCGTGACGTTCCGTTGCCGACCTGCAGGGTGATGGCGGACCGGCAGCAGGCTACGGGGCATGCAGGGAGGGCTCGCTCGTGGAATCCACGCTGACGGGAGCGGATGTCCTGGTGGTCGAGGACGACCCCACCATCGCGCTCGGACTGGTGGGAGCGCTCGAGCACGAGCGGTTCACGGTGCGCCACGTCGACAACGGGGAGAAGGCGCTCGAGGCAGTGCGGGCGAAGACCCCCGACCTCGTGTTGTGCGACATCATGTTGCCCGGGATCGACGGCCTGCAGGTGATGCGCACCATCAAGGCCGAGTTCCCCACCGTGCCGGTGATCATGCTCACCGCGCGCACCGAGGAGATCGACCGGGTGATGGGCCTCGAGATGGGGGCCGACGACTACGTCACCAAGCCGTTCTCCACCCGTGAGGTCACCGCGCGGGTCAAGGCGCGGCTGCGCGAGCGGTCTCAGGAGCCGCGCACCCCCGACGTGTTCCACTTCGGGAACGTGCGGGTCGACCTCCGCCGTCGGATCTTGTGGAAGGACGGCGAGGAGTCCCACCTGACGACCCACGAGGCCGGCACCCTCGCGCACCTGATCACCCACCGCGGCCGAGACGTGAGCCGCGACGAGCTGCTGCAGGAGGTGTGGGGGTACAGCGCCGCGCTCACCACCCGCACCGTCGACAACCAGATCCTGAAGCTGCGGAAGAAGATCGAGGAGACCCCCGGCCAGCCCCGGCACATCCTCACCGTCCACGGCACCGGCTACCGCTTCGAGCCGTGACCACGGTCGAGGTCGGACCCCGCGGGCTCCGCCTGGCGCTGTGCGAGTGGCCGGGGCGTGCCGACGCCGTCCCGGTGGTGATCGTACACGGATTCCTCGAGCAGGGCGCGGCATGGGACGCAGTCGCCACCGCGCTCGATCGGCGGGTGTACGCCCCCGACCAGCGGGGGCACGGTCGGTCCGACCACGTCGGTCCCGGTGGCTGGTACCACTTCTGGGACTACGTGGCCGACCTCGACGCGGTGGTGGGCGCGATCGGGGGCCCGGTCGACCTGATCGGCCACTCGATGGGCGGCACGGTGTCGGCCCTGTACGCCGGCGCCCGCCCCGAGCAGGTCCGGCGGCTGGTGTTGGTCGAGGGGCTCGGGCCGCCGGACGCGACCGGAGACACGGTCCGGCGGGCGCGGGAGTTCTTGCGCGATCGACGCGAGCCCCCGGCCCACCGCCCGCTGGCCGACCTCGACGACGCGGCCGCCCGGCTCCGCCGCTCCAACCCGGCGCTCGCCCCCGCCGAGGCGCTCCGCCTCGCGGCCCGCGCGAGCGGACCCGTCGGGGACGGCTGGGGGTGGACCTGGGATCCACTGCACCGCGGGCGCGCCCCGAACCCGTTCTCGGCGGCGCAGTTCCGTGAGTTCCTGCGCGAGATCCGCGCCCCCGTGTTGGCGATCGACGGCGGCGCGAGCGCGTTCCGCGTGCCGGACCACGACGAGCGGCTCGCTGCGTTGCAGTCGGTCGAGCACGACCAGATCCCCGGCGCGGGCCACCTGGTGCACCACGACGATCCGATCGGCCTCGCGCGGCGGGTGCGGGCGTTCCTCGACCGCCCGTGACGCGTTATCGACCGAACCGTGATCCACTCCCTCGATGACCAAATCGCGCGCGCCGCGCAGGAACACGCGGCCGACGCGCCGCAGCGAAGCTCCGCGGTGACCCTGCGTGGGGTGCGCGGCCTGCCGTCGGGCAAGCTCGCCGAGCTCGTCGCCGCCGCCTGGCGAGAGCAGCCCGCCCACCTCCCGGACGACGCGGCCGAGCTCGACCGCCTGTTCTCGGTGGCGTTCGAGGACGGGCTCGCAGCGATCGGCCTGTGCGCCGCCGCGGTGGCCGACGCGCCGCGCGACGCGCTCGAGCTCGCGCTCGACTGGGCCGAGCGCACCGACGACGTGGCCACCGCCGACGCGATCGGGTGGCTGGTGCTCGGCCCCGCGGTCGCGATGGCGTGGGCCTCGGGGCCGCAGTCCCCCGGCTCCGCCGCGCGGGCGCTCGGCCCGGTGGAGTCGCGCCTGTTCCGCCACCGCCGGCCCGAGCCGCGGCGAGCGGCGGTGGCGATGGGGTTGGCGTTCGTGCCGGAGCGGCTCGAAGGTCCGGCCGCCGCCGCGCTGCGCGAGAAGCTCGGCGAGCGTCAGCTCCAGATGGTCGACACCCCGCAGATCGAGCTGCTGGCCGCGCTGCTCGGGCGGTTCGTCCGGGACGACTCGCCGGCGGTGCAGAAGGTCTCGCGCCGGATCGTGCGCGCGTGGGGCGCGTCCGAGCCGGCGAGCTTGGTGCGGTGGAGCGGCAACGTGCCGGGAGGGCTGCCGAAGTTGCTGGGCGACGAGGTCAAGCGGGTGAAGCGCGCGCTCGAGCGTGACGCGTGACCGAGGTGGCGGTGCGGCTCGGCCTGGGCTGCGTGCTGCAGGTCGCGGAGACCGAGGCGGGCCCCGCGCCGGGCGGGTGGGTCGAGCACACCCGGCTCGAGGTGGTCGCGTCGCCGACCTGCCCGTCGATCGCACTCACCCTGCCCCCGGGGGCCACGCTCGGCGACCACCGGGCGAAGCAGCGCCTCGGCGACGGCTCCGGCGTGCGGTTGGGGGAGGAGCGGTGGGAGCGCTCGCCCCGCGCCGCCGACGGCTCGGGCCAGGTCGTGCTGCACACGCCGGAGC
>JBEBJC010001170.1:0-2625 GCA_040080105.1 Myxococcota bacterium | reverse complement strand
CGTGGGCGCAGGCGCAGGCGTGGGCGTGGGCGTCGGGGTGGTGACCGGGGCACCCAGCGCCGTCAGGTCGGTCGGGGCGAGCGCGCGCGGGGTCTGCAGCGACATCCCGAGCGCCCCCGGCTTCACCTGCAGCCCCTTGCCGGTCGAGAACCGAAACGACGGGATGCTCGACGACAGATCGCGGATCGGCTCGACGTTGGGGCTGGCGGTCCACTTCGCACCGTCGAACTGCGGGGCGCGCAGCACCGCGACCAGCCACAACACGTCGCCCGGGCGGACGGTCACGAGGTAAAGGTCACCTCCGTCCGACAGCGGCGCGAGGCCCTTGTTCGCGCTCGTGTACACCGCAGTGGGCCAGGTGTCGCCCACCCGCAGCGCGCCCGCGGGACCGCGCTCCGCGTCGAACAGCGCCTTGCTCACGATCGCCATCACACTCGCCATCAGCGCCTCCGACTGCCGAGGTCGTCCGACCTGGGCGGGATCTTCACTGCGCGGCCGAACCGCAGGTGGGGCCCGGTGTCCCCGAGCGGAGCCACCACCCACAACACCGCACACGGGGGGCGGGTGGTGGGCGCGGGGCCCTTGCCGTCGGTCAGGTACACCAGGCCGTCGAACCGCCCCACGTCGCCGTGGAGCCACCGCATCACCGGCTCGAACGCGGTGCCGCCGCGCCCGTGCACCTCCTCCGGCGGCTGCCCGGTGTACGCCCACACCTTCTGCACCGCGGCGTCACACTCGACCACCACGACCTCGGTGCCGGCAGCCGACATCGCGGCGACTTCGGCGAAGAACGTGTGCAGGAGCGCCAGGGAGATCGAGCCCGACGTGTCGATCGCGACAGCGACGCGGTGGAGACGGCGGATCCGGGTGCCGGGGAACGTGCCGTACCGGCGGCTCCGCCGCTTGAGCGTGGGGCGCACGACGGTGCGGCGGGAGCTCGCGGCGAACGTCCGCAGCGCCCGCCTCCAGTCGAGCGTCGACCGGTGGCGCTCGACCGCGCCCAGCACCGCCGCGTGCAGGCCGGGGTCGAGCCCCCACAACGCGTCGCCGGCGAGCGCCTCCACCCCCTCGGCCACGAGCCCGTCCATCGCGGCGCCGGCCTCGGTGGCGTCCGGCGCCGTGGACCCGGCGGGCTCTCGCCACATCCGGTGGTCGCTGTGCCACACACCGCCGAGCGCCGTGTCCGACAGGAACCGTCGCTCGAGCAGCGCGGCGTACCACCCGTCGAGGGTGCCGTCGGGGGGGAGCGGCGGGGAGCCGAACGGCATGCGGCGCGCGTCGCCCGGCAGCGGCCACCGGCCCGGATGCTCGTTGACCACCAGATCGGCCGCGGTGCCGTAGGCGTCGAGGTCGACCGACGCGAGGGAGGTGCGGAACGGGTGGCCGAACAGCAGGTGGAGCACCTCGTGGCGGAGCGCGCCCACGCGCACCCGCTGAGCGAGCGCACAGAACCACCCCGGGTTCACCACCAGCGCGACCCGCGGCCCGGGCCCCACCCGCAGCCCCATGGTGGGGGTGGTCTCACCGAGCTCGCGCTCGATGCGACCGAGGAGCCAGCCGAGGAGCGGCTCCTCCAGCACCAGGTCCACCACCGCGCGCGCCACGGCGTCCGCTGCCGCCGTCGGTGTCGGCGCCGCGGTTCGGCGGGGCTCCGCCGGCAGCGCGACCGGTGGAGTCGGGTCGGCGGCGCGCCACGCCCGCAGCGCCGCCGATCCCTTGGTGCGGAGCGCGGCGGCCAGCCGATCGTGCTCCTGGCGCACCGCGTCGCGCATCCACCGCCTGCGCTCGGCGAGGAAGCCGCGGGTCCGCTCGGCGAGGGCGGGGGCGAGCGCCGCGACCCTCCGCGGAGGCAGGGCGGAGACCACGTCGATCGGGTCGAGGTGGGGGAGGTGGGCCACGATCGACGCGTCGGGCAACACCTCGAGCCCCCGGGCGAGCGCCCGCCCAGACCAGTCGTGCGGGCGGCGGGTGAGCGCCTCGTCGATCCACCGCACCCGTTCGGCCTCGGGGAGGCGGTCGAACCACCCGATCAGCTCGCCGTGGAACCCGGTCCCCGCGAGGGCGCTCTCGGCGAGGGGCGCGAGGCCCGGGTCGGTGGGGCGGTCGCGCGGCGTGGCGCGGATGGCGAGGCCCAGCAACACGACCGGGCCGGTGACGTGGTGCAGCTCGCCCCGCGCGTCCCACGTGCGGACCGGTCGGGCCCGGCTCGGCGCGAGCGAGAGGACCTCCGCCAGCACACCGTCGGGGTCGGTGGCCGCCGCGTGGTCCATCGCCGCCGCCAGCGACTCGAGCGGGTGCTCGGCCTCCTCGGCGAGCGCCACCAGCACCGCGACCGCGTCGCGCCCCAGCCCGCCGAGCGACCTCGCGGCGAGGGCGCGGCTCGCGGGGACGTGGCTCGGGCTGCCCGAGTGGACCGTGACCGCGGAGGCGCCGTCGAGGACGCGGCGGATCGACGGGCCGCCGGCGCCGCTGCGGCCGAGGCGTCGCCCGAGGTCGCGCAGGGTGACGCCTTCGTGGCGGCGATCGAGCAGCGACGGGGGAGAAGGGAGGCCGAGCAGCTGGCGGAGCGCGCGGGGGTCCCCCGGCAGGCCCAGCCGGGGCAGCGCGCTCCACACCTCGGGGGTA
>JBEBJC010001169.1:0-2628 GCA_040080105.1 Myxococcota bacterium | reverse complement strand
GTTCGGGTGAGCCAGGGGAGGGTGGGATGCGCGTTTGGGACGAGTACCGGTCGAAGCTGTGCACGGCCGATCAGGCGATGGCCGAGGTGGGTGGGGAGGCGCGCGCGTACATCTCGGGCAACGCGGCCACTCCGCGGGCCCTCGCCGCGGCGCTGACCCGGCGGGCCGAGTCGACGCCGGGGCACATGGTGGTGGGGCACGTGCTGCTGTTGGGGGTGGACCCGGTGCTCCCGCGCGACCGGGCGGAGGTGCGCCACCGCTCGTGGTTCGTGGGGCCGGCCGATCGCGACCAGGTCAACGCAGGGGAGGCGGACTACATCCCCACCCACCTGTCCGAGATCCCGAAGCTGATCCGCAGCGGCCCGCGTCCGGTCGATCTCGCGCTGTTGTCGGTCGCCCCTCCCGACGACCACGGGTTCTTGTCGCTCGGGGTGGAGGTGATGGCGTCCCTCGCTGCAGCCGAGCGGGCGCGGCGGGTGGTGGTGCAGGTCAACGCGCGGATGCCCCGGGTGTTCGGCAACAGCTTCCTGCACGTGTCCGAGGTCGACGCGATCGTGGAGGCCGACGAGGAGCTGCCGGAGCTGCCGCCCGAGACCCCGACCGAGGTGGAGCAGGCGATCGCTTCACACATCGTGCCGCTCGTGCCCGAGGAGGCCACGCTGCAGCTCGGGATCGGCGGCATCCCGAACGCGGTGATCGGGCTGCTGCGCGACCGCGACGACCTCGGCGTGCACTCCGAGATGATCTCGGACGGCGTGATGGACGCGGTCGAGCGCGGAGTGGTGACCGGGCGGCACAAGGCGCTGCACCGGCGCAAGGTGGTGACCACGTTCATCCTGGGCACGAAGCGCCTGTACGACTGGGTCGATCGGAACCCGGCCGTCGAAGGCCACCCGTGTGACTACACGAACGACCTGGGCGTCGCCTCGGCCCATCGCCGCCTGGTGGCGATCAACTCGGCGATCTCGGTCGATCTGACCGGCCAGGTGAACAGCGACTCGATCGGGACCCGGATCTACTCCGGGTTCGGCGGCCAGGTCGACTTCATCCGCGCGGCGTCGCGATCAGAGGGCGGGGTGCCGATCGTGGCGTTGCCGTCGACCGCGCGGGGCGGGGCGATGTCGCGGATCGTGCCGGTGTTGGCCGAAGGGGCAGGGGTGGTCACCTCGCGCGCCGACGTCCATTGGGTGGTGACCGAGTACGGCGCGGTGAACCTGTACGGCCGATCGCTGAAGTCACGCGCCCAGCTGCTCGCGTCGATCGCCCACCCGGCGTTCCGCGACTCGCTGCTCGACGCGTGCCGCCGGCGGTTCGGCCGCGACTGACCACCTGGGTCAGCCGGCCACCGGGAGCTGCACCACCGACTCGGGCAGCGACTCGAGCTGGTCGGCCTCGAGGTCGCGCGCCGCCCGGTATTGGTCGGAAAGCCAGGCGACGAGGGCGTCGTACCGCACCACCCGCCACCGCCCGTCTTCGATCCGCACCCACCCGATCGACGGGTCGTGCAGGCGATCGAGCAGCACCCGGGCAGCGATCCGGTACGACCGGTCGTCGTGGTCGAACAGGCGCACCGCGTCGATCGTGCGGGTGGTCGGGTGCACCGCCTCGTACACCGTGCCCACGAACGCCGAGCCGGGGCCCGACACCCGCACGAGCTGCGCGAGCGGCGCGAGCCCGGCGGGCGGCGCGCCGCTGCCTCCGTCTCCCACCGGTCCGGTCCACGCGTCGGTCACCGCGGTGCGGGCGCCGCGCACCCCCGCGATCAGCCCGACCGCCCGGTCCACCGTCGCGTCGAACAGCGGCTGGCGCCGGGCGTGGATCGCGGTGCCGAGGAACAGGCAGGTCCCGTCGACCATCAGCGCCAGCGCCAGCGCAGCGAGGGCGGCGAGGTCTCCCTGGCGGACCTTCAGGAACGGCGTGAGCAGCGCCACCTCCTGGTCGAGGTCGAGGTAGGTCGCCCGGTCCGGGGCCGAGATCGTGGCCTTCCAAGTGTCCGGCGCGGTCTGCCAGGTCTGCAGGTCGTGCAGGTACAGCTGGTCTGCCGCCAGCGCCTGCGCGTCGATCTCGAACCGGGCCCGCATCCGCTCGAGGTCCGACCGACGCTCCGACGCCGCGACCTCCGCCGCCGCGGCTTCTCCGGCGAGCTGCTTCGCGACCGGCCCGAACCCGACCCGTCCGGTGGTCAGCCCGGCGCTGCCCTCGCGCTCGGCCTGGTCGAACTTGCGCGCCGCCTGTTGCTCGAGCCGCTCGACCTCGGCGAGCTGCCCCTCCCAGGTGTCGTCGACGAACCGGGCGTGGGCCTGGCGTGCCTTGTCGAGGTTGATCGACGCCAACGACGCGCCGGCGAGCTGACCGTAGTACGCGAAGAAGCTCGTGTACACCGAAGCGCCGGCGAACACGATCGCCACCAGCCACCGCCGGACCGGAGCGAACCGGCCGACCCACCCCGCGAGGGTCAGGAACAACATCAGCTGCACGGTGAGGCCGACCACGTCGCTCATCGGCCAAGGTAAGATCTGCCGCGCGCCGACCACCGTGGTGTACAAGCTGCCGACGTTCAGCAGGGCGAGCAGCGCGATCAGCGCGCGGTCCGTGCCCCCGCTCGGGGTGGGCCGGCGGCGCGACAGC
>JBEBJC010001168.1:0-2628 GCA_040080105.1 Myxococcota bacterium | reverse complement strand
GTCCGCGGTCGGCGGGTCGAACGGCCGGCGGGGGGAGATCGGCGCGCGGATCGAGGGGGTGTCGGCGCGCGCGCCGTCGTGGGCCGGACGGATCGAGGGCAACCTGTCGCGGGCCGCCTCGCTGTCGGCGCCGGACTACGTGCTCGGCAACACCGGCAGCGCCGAGTGGAACCTCGGGGCGGCGGTCCGTCGAACCTCCGACCGGGGCACGTTCGACCTCACGTGGCACCGGTACGACTTCACCGGCGGCGTGTGCTGGTGCCAGGGGGCGGAGACCGCCGCGGACTTCGTCGCGCGGCTCGACGACCCGATCCCGGTCGGGGCCGAGGCTTGGACGCCGTCGTACGGGATCGAGCGGGCGAACCAGGAGGTGTCGCACGACTCGGTGGTCGCGCGGGCCCGGCTCGGCGCGCGGGCGCCGCTCACGGTGACCTGGGCGTTCCAGGACGACCACCGGCGCGAGTACGACCGGGTGCGCGAGTCGATCACCGGGCCGCAGTACGACTTCCTGCTGCTGTCCCACGCGGTCGAGGTCGCGCGGGAGCACGCGGAGGTCGAGCTGCCGCACGGGGCGCTGACCGGGTCGATGGGCGCGCAGGGCCTGCTGCAGGACAACGTGTACCGCGGGCTGCCGCTGGTCCCGAACTTCCGCGCGTACGGGTTCGGCGCGTTCGCGCTCGAGCGGTACACCACGCCCCGCGCCGCGCTCGAGCTCGGCGCCCGGTACGACCACCTGTCCCGGGTCGCGTACCTGACCGAGGACGCGTACGACCGCAACGCCTCGCGCGGCACGCTGGGACCCGACGACTGCGAGGTGACCGACGTGTCCGCCCGGTGCCCCGCACACTACGACACGGCGTCGGTGTCGATGGGCGGGGTGTGGCGCGCCGGACCCGCGCTCGAGGCGCGGATCGACCTGTCGACCGCGAGCCGGTTCCCCACCGCCGACGAGTTGTACCTCAACGGCAGCGCGCCGACCTCACCGGTGTACGCGCTGGGCGACCCGTCCCTCGGGGTCGAGACCACCGCCGGGGCCTCACCCACGGTGGCGGTCGCGCTCGGGCCGTGGACCGCCGAGGGGTCGGCCTGGGCGAACGTGATCGACGACTTCGTGTACTTCGCCCCCACCCTCGACCCGTCGGGTCGGCCGCAGATCGACGTGACGATCCGCGGCGCGTACCCGGAGTGGTCGTTCCGGCCGATCGACGCGCTGTTCTACGGCGTCGACGGGGGAACCGAGCTCGGCGCGGACGCGGTGCTCGGCCTCGCGCTGTCCGGGTCGATCGTGCGCGGGACCGACCGGACGACGGGCGGAGGCCTGGTGATGGTGCCCGCAGACCGCCTGCGCGCGGTCGCCACCGCTCGCCCACACCTGCGCGGCGTCGACGCCCCGTACGTGTCGGCCGAGCTCACCGCGGTCGCCCGGGCGGCGAACCCCGGGATCGACCTCGCGCCGCCCCCCGACGGGTACGTGCTGCTCGGCGCGTCCGCCGGGGCGCGGTTCGAGGGTCGCCGGGCCGCGGTGCGGGTCGGGGTGCAAGTGACCAACCTGCTCGACGCGGCGTACCGCGACTACACGAGCCTGCTCCGGTACTCGGCCGACGAGCCGGGCCGTGACGTGGTGGTGCGGGTGGCGATCGAGCCGAACAACTGGAGGAGTAGATGACGAACCGTACGATGTGGCTCGGGGTCGGCGTGGTGTGGCTCGCGGGGTGCCCCGAGACCAAGACCCCCACCGAGGTGAACGAGGAGGAGGTGATCACCACGGTGCAGCTGGACTTCACCCCCGCGGCCGGCGGCGACACGGTGTCGTTCGTGTGGGCCGACCCCGAGAACGACGGCAACCCGGTGGTCGACCCGATCACGCTGGCCCTCGACGGGCAGTACGCGATGGCGGTGTCGTTCCTGAACGAGCTCGCCGACCCGGTGGAGGACATCACCGCCGAGGTGAACGAGGAGAGCGACCAGCACCAGGTGTTCGTGCTCGGGTCGGCCGTCGCGGGGCCGGCCACCGGCACGCCCGCCGGGGCGGTGGTCGAGCACGCGTACGCCGACACAGACCCGAACGGGCTTCCGGTGGGCCTCGTCAACGACATCACCGTGTTGGGCGCCGGGTCCGGCACGTTCGAGGTCGTGCTGCGCCACCTCCCGCCGGACGGCGACGTCGCGGTGAAGGTCGACGGCCTGGCGGAGCAGGTGGCGTCGGGCGGATTCGGGTCGCTCCCGGGCGCCACCGACGTGGACGTGACGTTCGACCTCACGGTCGAGTAGGGGTGAGGGTACCCCGGGCTACCACACGCCCGCGGCCGCGAACGTGACCACCGCGCCGAGGAACCCGAGCGGGCCCAACATCAAGGTGAGCCCGAGCAACACCACCAGCCACGGACCCGCTACGCCGGCTTCGGTGCCGGTGCGGGCGATCCACGTGCCCACGAACAGGTCGAACGCGAGGAAGTGGGTCCACCCGGCGAGCAGCACCTTCGGCGACTGGAACAGGCTCCGCAGGCCGTCCCAGTCGAAGAAGCTCCCGCGGGCCGGCTCCCGCCGCAGGAACAACAGGGCCCCGTAGGCGAGCGCGAGCGCCGCTGGGAGCCCTACGCCGCACACCATCCACGCCGTGGGCCGGAC
>JBEBJC010001167.1:0-2629 GCA_040080105.1 Myxococcota bacterium | reverse complement strand
CCGTCGGCCGGCCGAGGCGGAGGACGGGTCGCGAACGGCTTGGCCGGCGGCTTCGGCGCGACCTTCGCCGCAGGCTTCGGCGGGGGCTTCGCCGCGGGCTTCGCCGGAGGCTTGCCCTTTCGGGCGGGGCGCGCCGCGGGCTTGCGCGGCAGCGCCGCACCCTGGCGCAGCCGGGCGGTGAGCCCGTCGAGGAAGTTGCGCAGCAGCTGGTCGCCGCACTCGCGGTAGTGCACGTGGCCGGGCTTGCGGAACAGCGCGCCCAGCTCCGACGCCGACAGCGGCATCTCCCCGAGCGCGAGCACCGCGAGCATGTCGTCCTCGTGCAGCTCGAGCGCGATGCGCAGCTTCTTCAACACCTGGTTGTTGTCGATCGGCACCACCGGCAGCGGCGGCAGCGCCGGGTCACGCGGGCCGCGGCGGTCGACCACCAGCCCGTCGAGGAACGCGCCGAGGTCGCGGTCGGTGCACGCGACGAACTGGGGGTCGGTGTCCGGGGACAGCCAACCGGACAGCGTGGCCGGCTCGACCGCGGCGCCGGACAAGGCGAACACGCGGGTCATCTCGGCGTCGGGCAGGTCGAGCGCGTACCGCAGGCGGCGGAGGACGGTGTTGGGGTGCATCCGCCCGATGTAGCCTAGCCCGCGGCGAGGTGCCGGTCGTACCACCCGGCCCACGTCTCGAGCACGTGGATCACGTGCCGTGGGTCCTCGAACCCGTGCGGCTCCCCCGGGTACGCGTACAGCTCGACCTCACACCCCACGTCGAGCAGCGCCCGGTGCAGGATCACGGCCGACGTGTACCCGACCCGCCGATCGGCGAGCCCGTGCAGCACCAGCGTGGGCGTGACCGCCCGGTGCAGCGACGCCATCGGGTTCGCCGCGGCGAACTTCTGCGGGTCGCGCCACGGGTCTCCCTGGAACTCCCACTGGGCCGCGATCCCGTGGTTCACGTCCGACAGGGCGTACTGGCTGACCACGTCGACCACCGCCGCGCCGGCGACCGCGGCGCGGTACCGCTCGGTGTGCCCGATGGTCCACGTGGTGAGGTACCCGCCCCACGACCAGCCGCCGTACACCAGTCGGCCCCGATCGACCCGCCCGCTCGCGATCAGCGCGTCCACTCCGGACTCGATGTCGCCGAACTCGATGCGGCCGAGCTTGCCGCGGTTCGCCGCGTAGAACGCCCGGCCGTACCCCACGCCGCCGCGGTAGTTCGGCCGGAACACCGCGTAGCCGCGGCCGGCGAAGTACTTCGCCCACGCGTCGAACGACTCCTGCGACACGCCGTCGGGGCCGCCGTGTGGGTACACCATCAGCGGCACCGGACCGGTCGCCCCGGGCGGCAGCGTCAGCACCCCGTCGAGCTGGGCGCCGCCGGGCCCCTTCCACGCGAACACCTCGACCTGCCCGAGCGACCAACCGCTCACGTCGTTCGGCCGCGCGAACACCCCGGAGGCCCCGGCCACGTCGAACCACGCGGGCTCGCGCGGCGTGGTCGCCGACTGGGCGAGGGTCACGAACCGCCGGCCGCTCGCGTCGACCGCCAACCCCTCGAGCACCGTCTTGTCGGCTACGCCGGCGAGCTTCTCGGCGCCCGAACCATCGGCGCGGACCCGCACGACCGCGGTGCGGGTGCGCGCGGTCTCGAGCGCCACCAGCGCGTCGTCGCCCGACCACGCCAGCGCCACGAACGTGCCGTCGAGGTTCGCGGCCACGTCGACCAGCGGCCCGCCCGCGGCCGGCGCCACCGCGATCCGGTTCAGCAGGGTCAACGTGTCGTGGTTCTCGAGCCACGCGAGCTTCTGCCCGTCGGGCGAGTACGAGACCGCTTCGACCCCGCCGGGGGCGCTCACCGAGCGGAGCTGGCGCTTGCCGAGGTCGACCACGCCCACCTCGGCGAGCGAGGCGTCGTACGGGTCGGACGTGGGGGCGGTGACCACCGCGACCTGCTGGCCGCTCGGGGCGAACACCACCGACGCCACGTGCCGATCGGTGTCGGCGGCGCGGGTCGGCGCACCGCCGGTCCGCGGCACCAGGTACAGGTGGTCGGGCTCGAACAGGCCGACCCGCTCCACGTCGCCGATCCGGTCGTCGGCCGCTCGCTCGTCCTTCGACTCGGGCTCGGGCGCGGTGAACGCGAACGACAAGCTGTCGGGCGACCAGGTGAAGGTGGACGGCTCGAGCTCGCCGGTGTCGACCGGGAGCGCCTCACCCCCGTCGAGCGGCAACACGAACAGCCGGGTCTGGTCGTGGTGGTCGCGCAGGAACGCGAGCGACCGGCCGTCGGGGGAGAACGCGGGCGACGAGGCCGACGAATCACCGGCGGTGATCCGACGCGGCTCGGTCGGGGTCTGGCCGAGGCCGCGCACGAGCCACAGCTGCTTGGTGACGGTCCACTCGGGCTCGCCCCCCTCCGCGGGCGGGGTCGGGGCCGCGGCGACGTACACCGCCGACTGGCCGTCGGGCGCGACGGTCACGGTCTGCACCCGCACCATCGACGCCACCTGCGCCGCCGTCGGGGCCGCGCCGAGCGCCGTCATCGACCACCACACCATCGTCGCCTCCGGGGCACGAGTGTACACGCGGCGACGATAGGGGGCTGCCCGGAGGTGCTTGGTGTTCGACTGGTC
>JBEBJC010001166.1:0-2631 GCA_040080105.1 Myxococcota bacterium | reverse complement strand
AAGCGCGAGCCTCCGAAGTCGATCGCCCCGGCCCGGTCGCTGCGGTCGACCGTCCCGCTGTCGGATCGGCTGGATCTCGAGCCCACCCACATCCCGCCGGAGCTCCCGGGCGACCTCACGGTGTCGCCGAGCCCCGGGTTCGAGCCCACGGTCGCGCTGCGACCGATCCCCGGCCCCTCGGCACACGGGGAGGAGCCACATGGGACCGGCATGTGGATGGGGCTCGCCGCGATGGGCACCCTGGTGGGAGGCGGCCTGGGC
This sequence comes from Myxococcota bacterium, assembly GCA_040080105.1. Taxonomy (GTDB): domain Bacteria; phylum Myxococcota_A; class UBA796; order UBA796; genus JACKER01. The sequence goes on along the minus strand of JBEBJC010001166.1, from coordinate 2,370 downwards.
GCGGTGACGCTGGTGGTGCTGATCTCGCTGTTCTACCTCGGATCGAGCCTGCTCGACCCCGGGTTCGGCGCCCCGAACCTGCCGCTCGGGATCGCCCCGCCCACCGCGCTGCCCCGGCTGACCGTCGACCTGCTGCCGCGCCCGGACGAGCTGGTCACCCCGGACTTCGCGCCCACGCCGGTCGTCGGGGGGCAGCTCGCCGACGACCTCCCGCTCCCGCCGGGGGCGGATCCGACGCGCGACGTGACCTTCAGCTCGGTCCCGATCGGGGCCGACGTGTACCTCGACGGTCGGCTGGTCGGGCAGACCCCGCTGGTCGGGTTCCCGCTGAGTGAAGGGGACCACCAGGTGAAGATGATCACCGACGCCGAGACGCTGATCCGCGGGATCGCCGTCGGTCGGCGCAAGCCGGGGCGGTACGTGTGGAAAGGCGGCGATCTGTGGGAGACGCACCCGTAGCAGCCGCGCGGATCGGAGCCCTGCCCCGGACTGCCTGACCGGGCGTCGGAGGTCCGGATGTTGGTCCGCTGGTTCGTGTTTGGGGCGCTCGCCCTCCTCGGTCCCACCGCCGCGCAGGCGCGCGAGCTCACCGTCAACGGGCGACCGGCCACCGCCGCCGACCTCGCGGTGTTGGCGTCGTACGAGGCGCGGTGGGGAGCGCCCGTCCCGAGCGGCGCGTATTGGTATGACGGCGTGAGCGGCGCCGTCGGCCGGTGGGGTGGGCCGACCGCCGGATGGATCGCGCCGGGGCTCGGCCTCGGCGGCGGCACGGCGCCGGCGGAGGCGTCCGGCGGCGGTGCCGGGCGCCTCACCGGGGTGTTCGTGAACGGCCGAGAGCTCCACCCGCTCGACGTACAGGGCCTGGCCGCCACCCTCGGGACCCCGGTGCTGCCCGGTCGGTGGTGGGTCGACGCGGCCGGCAACTTCGGCGCGGTCGGCGGCCCCGCGCTCGGCAACCTCGTCGCGATCGCCCGCGCCCAGTCCGCGTCCCGGGGGACGATCTACACGACCGACCGGAACAACCACTCGTCCGCGTTCGTGACCGACGGGTGCGCCGCGGTGTCGGGCCGCCTGCGCGCCTCCGACGAGACCTCGTCGTACGACTATTACGTCGGGTGCGAGTGACCGTCGCGGGCGGGCGAACAGTGTGTCCCGGGACGGCGTCGGCGGGCCGACCTTACAGGGGGTCGGGAGGTTCGACATGTCGACCGAGCAGAACCGCAAGAACCTGATGGAGCTCCTCGATGGCCTGTCCACCGGCAGGCTGATGGAGGTGTTCGACAAGTTCTACGCCGACGACGTCGTGATGATGGAGAACGCGGTGCCCGACGAAGGGCGGGTGGGCAAGGAGAAGAACCGGGCGTACGAGCAGTACTTCGCGGACAATGCCCAGTGGCACGGCGCGAAGCTGGGTCCGGTGCTGGTGGACGGCGACCACAGCGCGTACGAGATGTGGATGGACCTGACCTTCATGGGCCAGCGGATGCAGCGGACCCAGGTGGCGGTCCAGTCTTGGAGCAACGGCAAGATCGTGAAGGAAGTGTTCTACTACAAGGCGTGATCCCGGTGCCGCCGCGGTGGCGTCGTGGTACCCTCCGCACTCGGCGGTTCGGCCCCGAGGCCCGCCGCCGCGGATGATCATGCTCGCAGTGTGGGTGACCTGGGTGCTCTCGGGGGCGGCGGCGGCCGACGCGCCCCCGTGCCCGACTCGGCTCGAGCGCCTCGACATGATCGACGCGGCCGAGCAGGAGCTGATCCTCACCAACCTCGACGCCGCGAGGCAGCGGCTCCGGCAGCTCGAGGCGGCGTTCGCGTGTGGCACGATCGCCGAGTCCGAGGTGTTGGGTCGGCTGTGGCTCGCCCAAGGCGCGATCTCGGGGTTGTCCGGCAAGCCGGGCGACGCGATCGAGCCGTGGCGGTCGGCCGGGCGGGTGTCTGCCGGTCGTTGGGTCGCCGAGTACGGTCAGGTGCTGCGCGACCAGTACGAGCTCGCGATCGACGCGCCGACGCCCGAGATGTCGACGTTGGTGCTCGACCCGCCGCTGTTCCGATGGATGGGGGCCGTCGACGGGCAGGTGGTCGAGTTCCCGGCGCAGGTTCCGGCCGGGCTGCACCTGGTGCAGGTCGGTGCGGACGAGCTGAACGTCGCGTTCGCGCGGATGGTGGTGACCGAGCCCGGTGAGGAGGTGTTGGTGCAGACCGGGATCTCCGAGCCGTCGAACTTCGTCGCCGCGCCGGAGCCCGCGCCCGAGACCGCTCCGGCGCGGTCGCGACCCCCGCCCCGCCCGCCGCCCCGGGCGTCGTTGTACACCGCGGTGGGGGCCGATCTGGCGCTCGGGCGCGGCGACGAGCGCGACGAAGCCGTGGAGC
>JBEBJC010000168.1:0-12083 GCA_040080105.1 Myxococcota bacterium | reverse complement strand
GGCCCCGCCCCCACTGGAGGAGGAGGCGTACGCGAAGCTGCTCGAGCGCGCGTGGGACCTCGCCGACTCGGATCTGCCGATGGCGGAGACGCTGTTCAAGCGCGCGCTGGCGGACAAGCCGGGCGACCTCGAGGCCGAGTACGGCTACGGCTACGTGCTGCTGTACCAGGACAAGAAGGCGGCCGCAGCGCCGCACCTGTGCGCGGCGCGAAAGGCCGCGGACGCCGACATTCGGCAGGACGCGAGCGGCCTCGTCGAGACCCACGAGCTGCGCTGTCCCTGATCCTCGCGCCGACCGGTCCGGCCAGATACAGGGGCCCACGCGGGCGGAACCGCGGCTCGGGGAGGCGACGTGGCGGACGAAGACGACTACTTCCGCAAGCTCGACCAGGAAGCGAAGGCGAAGCTGAAGGCGAAGCTCGACGAGCAGGCGCAGGAGGCCGCTCGGGCCGAGCAGAAGGCGCTGCACCATCTCAAGTGCGGCAAGTGCGGCTCGGACATGGCCACCCAGGTGTTCCGCGGCCTCGAGGTCGAGGTCTGCGGCGGATGTGGGGCGGTCCTGCTCGACCCCGGCGAGCTGCAGACGCTCGCGGGCGCGGATCAGACCGCGACCTTCAGCTCGTTCTTCACGATGTTCGGCGGTCGCGCCAAGAGCTGACCGCGCCGCCGGTCCTCGGCGACCCACCCCCATCGGTTCACCGGGCGCGCTGCGCTCCGCAGTGTACCCAGGAGACTGATTTGGCGCGCTGGACGACCGCCGACAGCGAGGAGTTGTACCAGGTCCCCGCATGGGGCCTCGGTTGGTTCAAGGTGAACGAGTCCGGGAACCTCACGATGTGCCCCCCAGGCACGTCGGGTGGGGTCGATCTGAAGGTGCTGGTCGACGACCTGAAGCGCCGGGGGATCGCGCTGCCCGTGCTGATTCGGTTCTCCGACTTGATCCAGGCTCGGATCGAGACCTTGGTGTTCGCGTTCCAACGCGCGTTCGAGGAGTACAGCTACCGCGGCCGGTTTCGCGGGGTGTACCCGATCAAGGTGAACCAGGACGCCCACGTGGTCGGCGACTTCGTGAAGTACGCCGCTCCGTACCACCTGGGCCTGGAGGCGGGGAGCAAGCCCGAGCTTCAGGTCGTGCTCGCGATGCTCGAGGACCCCGACGCGCTGATCATCTGCAACGGGTACAAGGACCGCGACTACATCCAGATGGCGCTGCTCGCGCGCAAGCTCGGGCGGAACTGCATCATCGTGGTCGAGAAGGCCGACGAGCTCGACCTGATCCGCGACATCGCGGCCGAGCTCAACACCCGCCCGGTGATCGGGATCCGGGCGAAGCTCACCGCCAAGGGCTCGGGCCGGTGGCAGAGCTCGGTCGGCGACCGGGCGAAGTTCGGCCTCGCCGTGCGCGAGATCGTCGCGGTGGTCGACAAGCTGCGCGACGAGGGGATGCTCGACTGCCTGCAGCTGCTGCACTTCCACATCGGCAGCCAGGTCACCAACATCCGCGCGTTCAACACGGCGCTGCGCGAGGCGATCCGGATCTACACCGAGCTCGTGCGGCTCGGCGCGAACATGCGGTACCTCGACTGCGGCGGCGGGCTCGGCGTCGACTACGACGGCAGTCGCACCAACTTCGAGTCGTCGATGAACTACTCGGTCGACGAGTACGCGGCGACGATCGTGTCGACGGTGGTCGACGCGTGTGACCAGCTCGGGCTGCCGCACCCCGACCTGATCACCGAGGCCGGCCGCGCGATGATCGCGCACCACGCGTGCCTGCTGTTCGACGTGTTGGGCGTGACCCGGATGGTCGACACGAAGAGCCCCCGCGCCCCGCGCGAGGAGGCGTCGGAGGAGCTGCACGAGCTGTGGGAGGTGTACAAGTCCGTCTCGGGCAAGAACCTCCTCGAGCCGCTGCACGACGCGACCGAGATCCGCGAGCAGAGCCTCACGAAGTTCAACCTCGGGCTGATCGACATCGAGGAGCGGGCCGAGATCGAGGGCCTGTACTTCGCGATCTGCCGCAAGTTGTACCGCACGGCCGACCGCAGCGCGGAGCTGCCGGAGGAGATCGAGCCGCTCGAGAAGGCGCTCGCCGACATCTACTACTGCAACTTCTCGCTGTTCCAGTCGGCGCCCGACAGCTGGGCGATCGGCCAGCTGTTCCCGATCCTGCCGATCCACAAGCTCGACACCGAGCCCGAGCGGCGCGCGGTGATCGCCGACCTGACCTGTGACAGCGACGGCAAGATCGAGCGGTTCATCGACAAGCGCGACGTGAAGAACACGCTCGAGGTGCACGACCCGGACGGGCAGCCGTACTACCTCGGGATGTTCCTGGTGGGCGCGTACCAGGAGATCCTGGGCGACCTGCACAACCTGTTCGGCGACACCAACGTGGTGCACGTGGGCGTGGCCGACGGCCGCAGCGGGTACCGGATCGAGGCGGTGGTCGAGGGCAACGTGGTGCGCGAGGTGCTCGAGTACGTGAGCTACGACCGCACGCGCCTGCTCAAGCGGCTGCGCAGCCGGGTCGAAGAGGCGATCGAGGACGGTCGGCTGTCGCCGGAAGAGGGTGGCCTGCTGGTCAACGCGTACATCCGCGGCCTCGAAGGGTATACCTACCTGTCGTAGGAGCGGAGATGGACGTGGACGCCGAGGCGCCGACCTGGGAGCTCGACTCGTTGTGCCCGGGGGGGCCCGACGGCCCCGCGTTCGACGAGCGCCGCCACGCGGCCGCCGCGCGGATCTCGGCGCTCGATCGCGCGACCGACGGGCTCGGGCCGCTGTCCGAGGCGGCCGACGCGTGGGCGGGGGCGGTGCTCGCGTACGAGCAGATCGACGGCGACCTGACCGAGCTCGGGTCGTTCGCGACCTGCGCCGCCTCGGTCGACAGCGGCTCCGGCGCGGCGCGCGCGGCGGAGGCTCACACCGACGACCTCCGACGCCACCTGCGCGAGGTGCGCTGCCGGCTCGACGCCGCGATCGACGCCGCCTCCGACGCCGCGTTCGACGGGTGGGTGAGCCGAGACGACCTCGCGCCCGCGCGCCCGTGGGTCGAGCGGGTCCGCTCCGGCCGGCGGCTGCGCCTCGCGCCCGCGCTGCAGGCGCTCAAGGTGTCGCTCGATCGGGAGGCGGTCACCGGGTGGGGGCGGCTGTACGACCAGCTCGCGGGGGACCTGGTCGGCGAGCTCCGTGGGGAGCAGAAGGGAGTGGCCGAGCTGGCGGCGCTGCGGGCCACGCCCGACCCCGAGCTGCGCCGCGATGCGTTCCGCGCCGGCACCGCCGCGTGGTCGTCGATCGGCACCGTGTGCGCCCACGCGCTGACCCACCTGACCGGCGCGCGCCAGCAGCACCACGACCGCCTCGGGGTCGACGAGCTGGCGGAGACCCTGTTCGACAACCGGCTCGCGCGGTCGTCCCTCGACGCGATGTGGGCGGCCGCCGACGCCGCGCGGCCCGCGCTCGTGCGGTACCTCGGGCGCAAGGCGGAGCTGCTCGGCAAGGACGCGCTCGACTGGTGGGACCTCGACGCGCCGGTCGGAGGTGCCTCGGTCGCTCTGCCGTTCGACGGGGCGGTGGAGCGGATCGCGCACGCGTTCGACGGGATGTACCCCGAGCTCGGCCAGTTCGCGCGCGAGGTCGCGACCGCCCGGTGGGTCGACGCCCGCGCGGGCGCCGGGCGACGCGGCGGCGGGTTCTGCACCTCGTTCCCCCGGTCCCGCCAGTCGCGGATCTTCATGACCTACACCGGGACCCTCGACAACGCGACCACCCTGGCGCACGAGCTCGGGCACGCCTGGCACAACCGGGTGCTCGAGCGCGAGCCGGTGCTGCGGACCGACCTCACGAGCGCGCTGGCCGAGACCGCGAGCACGTTCGGCGAGGCGGTGTTCCGCGACCGCCAGCTGTCCCTCGCGTCCGACCCGTCGTTCCGGCAGTTCATGCTCGACCAGCAGCTGCAGGCCGCGGTGGCGTTCCTGATGGACATCCCGCACCGGTTCCGGTTCGAGCGGCGGCTGTACGAGCTGCGCCGACAGGGGCTGCTGGAGCCCGACCAGCTTTCCGCGGAGGTCGTGGCGATCCAGCGCGCGTCGTACGGCGGCGCGCTCGCGAGCTGGAACCCCACGTTCTGGTGCAGCAAGCTTCACTTTTACATCCCGGAGTTCGGGTTCTACAACTGGCCGTACACCTTCGGGTACCTGTTCTCCGGGCTGGTCCACGCGCGGGCGAAGGCGGAGGGCCCGGCGTCGATCGGGTGGGTGAAGGAGCTGCTGCTGCGCACCGGCTGGCAGGACACCGACGCGCTCGCGTCCGAGGTGCTCGGGTTGGACCTGTCCGACCCGGCCACCTGGGTCGAGGCGGTGCGTCCGATCGAGGCGTTGGTAGACGCGTTCGTCGACGGGTCGGCCTGATGGACATCGCGTTCGTCTCTGCCGAGATGGCCCCGTTCTCGAAGACCGGGGGGTTGGGCGACGTGGCGATGGCGTTGCCGAAGGCGCTCGCCGCGCGCGGCCACCGGGTGCTCGCGATCTCGCCCCGGTACAAGGACGTGCCCGAGGCACACGCGCTGCCGTTCCACGCGACCGTGCACCTGTTCGGCGCCGACCACACGGTGCGGTACTACGCCGTCGATCGCGACCGCGTGCGGTGGCTGCTGGTCGACCACCCCACCTTCCACCGACCGGGGATCTACGGCGACAGCAGCGGGGCATACGGCGACAACCTGTACCGGTACGCCCTGCTGTCGCGCGCAGCGATCGAGGCGTGCACCCGGGTGCCGGTCGGGCAGCGGCCGCTCGGCGAGCGGGTGTTGTTCCACTGCAACGACTGGCACACGGGCCTGCTGCCGGTGTACCTCGACGCCGCGTACCGCCCCGTCGGCCGGTTCTCGCGGTCCGGGGTCGTGCTCGGGCTGCACAACCTCGGGCACCAGGGCACGAGCCCGGCCGAGGCGTTCGGGGCGCTCGACCTGGCGCCGCGGTGGTGGCCGACCCTCGACATGTCCGGGCGGCTCAACCCGCTCAAGGCCGGGATCGTGTCGGCCGACGCGCTGGTCGCGGTGTCACCGACCTACTCCCGCCAGATCCAGCACGACCACGGGTTCGGCCTCGAGTCGGTGCTGCGGCTGCGGCACGAGCGGCTGGTGGGGATCCTCAACGGGGTCGACGCCACGTGGGACCCGCGCACCGACCCGCACCTGCCGGCCCACTTCGGCCCCGACGACCTCTCCGGCAAGGCGCGGTGCAAGTCGTCGCTCCAGTCCGAGCTCGGGCTGCCGATCCGCGCCGACGTGCCGGTGCTCGCGCTGATCAGCCGGCTCGACCCTCAGAAGGGGATCGATCTGGTGCTCGAGGTCGCCCCGTGGCTGCTCGCCCAGGGGGTGCAGCTGGTGATGCTCGGCTCGGGCGCCGACCGGTACCAGAGCGCGTTCCGCGAGCTCGCGGCGCGCCACCCGCACCAGGTGGGGGTGAAGATCGGGTTCGACGAGCCGCTGTCACACCGGATCGAGGCGGGCGCGGACCTGTTCCTGATGCCGTCGCGGTTCGAGCCGTGTGGGCTGAACCAGATGTACTCGATGCGGTACGGCACGGTGCCCGAGGTGCACGCCACCGGGGGCCACGCCGACACGGTGGTCCCCGCGGCGCCGGGCCGCGACGACGGCACGGGGTGGGCGTTCCCGACGTTCTCGGCCGAGTCGTTCGCGCAGGCGCTCGGGTTCGCGCTGACCACCTACCGCGAGTACCCGGCGGCGTGGCGGCAGATCCAGCGGGCCGGGATGACCACCGACTTCTCGTGGAACGCCTCGGCGGCGCTGTACGAGAAGGTGTACGAGCGCGTGCTCGGCTGGCGATCCTGACGGACGGAGGCGGGGATGTGGCGACGGCTGGTCGTGAAGAACTTCCGCAGCCTGGCGGACGTCGAGGTCGACCTGGCGCCGTTCACCCTGGTGGTGGGCCAGAACGGGAGCGGAAAGAGCAACCTCGCCGACGCGCTGGTGTTCGCCGGGGAGGTGACCCGGGACGCCGCGGCGGCGGTCGAGCGTCGCGGGGGGATCGTCGGGGTCCGCCGGTGGTCGTCGACCAAGCCGTACGACGTGACGATCGAGGTGCGCGTGGCATCGAGGCGGGTGGGCCTCGACCAACCGTCCGCCGTGCACCGGTTCACGCTCCATAGCGGGAAGGGTGGTTCGTGGAGCTTCGCGAAGGAGCTCGTGGCCCACGAAGGCCTGCATCTGGAGCGCTCCGGCGCGACTGCCACGATGGAGGACGACCACGGCTCCCCGATGTCGACCCCCGTGCTGGTCGACCAGAGCGCGGCGCACTTCGCGGGCAAGGCGTTCGGGCCGTTGCGGATGGTGCGGCGGGTCCGACCCAACCCGGACCTGATGCGTGCCCCGCGGGTCGCTGACGACCGAGTGGCGCTGTCCGAGAGCGCCGACAACGTCACCGTCGCGTTTCGCGCGTTGAAGGAGCATCAGCGGGACTCGGTGGTGCACACCCTCGGCCGCATCGTCCCTGGCCTGCGGGAGGTCAAGGTCGAGTCGTTCGACCGCTACCTGGTCCTGCGGTTCGTCCAGGACCAGAAGGGCGGGGTGGCCACCTTCTCCGCCACCGAGATGTCCGACGGCGCGCTGCGCGCGCTCGGGCTGCTGACCGCGCTGGCCCAGGTCTCACGCAACCAGCTGCTGGTCATCGAGGAGCCCGAGGTCTCGGTTCACCCGGGAGCCGCGCGGCTGCTGTACCAGGCGATCCACCAGGCGTCGTCCAGTGGATCCGTGCTGGTCACCACCCACTCGGCGGACCTGCTCGACGCAGCCGCCGAGGACGAGATCCTGGTGTGCCGGTACGTAGACGGCGCCACCCGCGTCGGGCCGCTGGCGCAGGCCCAGCGGCAGGTGGTGCGCGATGGGTTGTTCTCCCTCGCCGAGCTCGTCCGCAGCGAGCCGCTGCGGATCGAGGGCGACGAGGTACCGGTGGTCGAGCTCTGATGGCCAAGCGGCTCGTGTGCGTGGTCGAAGGCAAGGGGGAGGTCGAGGCGGTGCCCGTGTTGTGCGCTCGGATCGTGTTCGTGCACCTCGGCGCCCCACGGAGCGAGTGGGCGGTCGACGCGGACCCGATCCGACTCCCACGGTCACAGCTGGTGGACGAACGGGTCGCCCGGGGCGCTCGCCCGCCGCGCGCGGAGGGGTTGGCCCGCGCATCCGGGTTGATCCGGGGGCGCGGGGCCCACGCGGCGCTCGTGTTGGTCGACTCGGACGGGGATTGCCCCGCGAGCTGGGGGCCGGCCGCTCGCCTGTCGTCGGGCCATTCGGCGGTGATGGCGGTGCGGGAGTACGAGGCCTGGTTGCTGGCGGGCCACAGCCGGGTCGACGACGCGGACACGGTCCGGAACCCGAAGGCCGTCGCGGCGAGGGAGTGGCCGGGCTATCGGCCGACCACGCGCCAAGCGGAGCTGACCCGGTCCATGGACCTGTCCGCGGCGGAACAGCGATCGGCCAGCTTCCGATACCTCGTCCGAGAGCTGCGGCGGCTCGTCGGAGGGTAGGCCACCGCCCCCGACCGGAAGCTGGGCCAGGGACTGGGGGTTAGCGGAGGCACCGGAGGGAGTGATGCTGGTTTGGTGGGCGCTGTCGGCGAACGCAGGTGAGATCACGTTCTTGCTGTCCACGCCGGTCCAGGTGCAGGTCGACGGCATCCACGTCGACACGTTGACCAGCAACGCGATCACCGCGAAGGACCTCGCGGCGGGCGCCCACACCGTGAGGATCCTCGACATGATGTCGAAGCCCGTGCTCAGCCAGGAGGTCACGGTCGCGGCCGACGAGTCGGTGGTGCTGCGGTACAAGTCGAAGACCCTCACCGAGCAGAGCCGCGGCAAGCTCGGCGACGCCCCCTCGTCCGCGCTCACCCCGATGTCCGAGTCCGCGTTCGCGGTGCTGCTCGAACACGTCGAAGGGGCGTCGTCCGACGCCGCGCGGCTCGACCTCGTGCGGTACGCCGCCACGTTGTTCCCGGTGTCGGTGAGCCAGACCGCGTCGTTGATGGGCGCGTTCGAGGCCGACGCGAACAAGATCGCGGCGGTCGAGATCCTCAAGCCGAAGCTCACCGACCCGTCGGGCGGGGCCGCGCTGTCCGCCCAGGTGTCGGCGGCGAACCGGCCGAAGATCGAGGCGATGTTCCCCTGAGGTCGCGCTAGGGGGCGGGGACCAGCAGGCGCTCCGGCCGGGCGCGGTACCCCGTCTTCGGCATCAGCCCCTTGCTCTTCGGCTCGAGGATCTGCTCCTGCTCACGGTAGCTCCCCGCCACCGGGTACGGGAACTTCTGGTTGCCGAGCACCACCGCGCCCCACCGGCGCGCGCGCAGCCCCTCGCGCACCACCTCGGTCGTCTCCTTGAGCGGCCCCCGCGACAGCTCGAGGTCCCACAGCCCCTGGTGGTGCAGCGACGGAGGCTTGCCCGCGTACACCGGCAGCCACGCCGCGAGCGGCGACAACACGTCGCCCTCGACCTGGGCCATCGCCGCGACCACCTTCTCGCCCGCCTGGTAGTCCCGCGCGGTGGGCACGAGCCGCGCCCGATCGAACCGCGCGATCGACCACGCGAGCTGCAGCGTGATCACCGCGCCGATCGCCGCGGCGCCGTTCTCGTGTGGCCACCGCCGCGCGGCCCACACACACGCCGCTCCGAACGCGAGCGCGACCACGTAGTACATCGGGATGTGCACGTTGAGGAACCCGCCGGCGTGCGCCCGCATGTACGCCGCGAACCCGCTCGCCACCGCCCCGACCACCAGCCACCAGCCGACCGACCACGACGGCAGGCGGCGCTCGGCCGCCCACCCGACCGCGCGGATCCCCACCGCGACCGGGATCGCGACCGCGGCGAAGAACGCGACCGACGACGGCATGTTCAGCTGGCCCGAGTCGGGCGGAGGGCGGACGTAGGTGCCGATCGCCGACGCGAGGGTGCCCGCGAGCACCGGCGCGAACGTGGCCACCGCGCGGGGCACCGGGCCCGGGCGCTCGGCCACCGACCACAACACCGCGCCGGTGATCGCGGCGATCGCCACCGGCAGCGGGGTGCCCCACTCGCGCGGCGAGGCGAGCACGATCCGGTCGAGCGGCACCGGGTGGCTCCGCGGCAGCTCGACCAGGTACCGCAGGAACCACCCGTCCGAGGTGACCTGCAGCACCCCGACCGCCGCGAGCGCCGGCAGGATCGACGCGGCGGCGAACGCTGCCCCCGACCGCCAACCGCGCTGCCCGCCGAACGCGAGCAGCAGCGGCACCCCGAACACCGCCGCGTTGTGCTTCACCAGGAACGCCGCCACCAGCAGCGCCCCGGACACGGGCGGCGCCCACTTCGCGTCGACCCACACGAGCGCCACCGCCCACCCGAGCAGCCCCACACACAGGCCGTCGGGGCGCACCAGGTCGAAGAACGCCCCGGTCGCGGGGTACGTGCCGAGGAACACCGCCGCCGCCCCGAGCGCCACCGGCAACGTCCCGCCGAGCTTGCGCACCGAGAACGTGATCGACCCCGCCGCCGCCAGCGTGCCGAGCGCCGACACCACCCGCCCGAGCGGGGGAGACAGGCCGAACACCTTGCCGAGGAGCGCGAGCAGCGCGCTGTACCCCGGCGGATAGATGTACGGGACGAACTCGGCCGACGGCGGGCCGTACAACGGCAGACCTCGGTCGAGCCGCCAGGCGTGGGCCAACATCCCGCCTTCCATCCACTCGAGGTCGTACGGGTACGGGATCCGCGCGATCCACGTCCACCCGAGGAGGAACAGCACGAGGATCGCGGAGGCCTGAGGGGCGACGGTATGGAGCAGCGGGCGCCAGCGCATCGCGCGCCCCTAACTCCGCTCCTGGGTCCCGGCCGGCGTTCGATCCCGGATGCGGGGCGAGGCTCGGACCGATAGGTGCGGCCCCGATGTGGACCGACCTCCGACGCCCGACCGTGTCCGCCGTGCTCGCCGTGTGCGCGGTCGTGATGGTGCTCCACCAGTGGGCCCACCGCGACTTCCTGATCGACGACGCCGCGATCTGCTTCACGTTCGCCCGCAACATCGCGGCGGGGGAGGGCGTCGTTCCGTGGCCCGGCGGGGAGCGGATCGAGGCGTTCTCCGACCCCACGTGGGTCGCGATCCTCACCCTGTTCCAGCTCGTCGGGCTCACCGGGTTCCAGGTGGCCAAGCCGCTCGCCGCGCTGTTCGGCCTCGGCACCACCTGGCTCGTGTACCGCTCCGCCCGGCTGGCGCTGCCCGAAGATCGCGCGAGCCACGCGCTGTTCGCCCCGGCGGCCCTCGCGTTGTCGGCACAGTTCGCGTTGTGGAGCGCGTCGGGCCTCGAGAACGGTCTGTTCTGCCTGCTGCTCGCGCTCGGGATCGAGCGCACGGTGGTCGAGTCGCGCGCCGGGCGGTTCGCCGGCTCGTCGCTCGCGTTCCTCGCGCTCACCTGGACCCGGCCCGAAGGGATCGCGTACGCGGCGTGTGGCGGGTTCTGGTTCTTGCTCGCGGCCGCGCGCGCCCACGGCTGGCGCGGGGCCGTGCGCCCGGTGCTCGGGTGGCTCGCGCTGTTCTGGCTCCCGACGCTCGCGCTCGAGGCGCTGCGGGTGTGGTACTTCGGCTGGGCGCTCCCGCAGACCTGGTACGCGAAGATCGTGACCCGCTCGACCTTCCCGCTCGCGTGGAACCAGCGCGGGTGGAACCAGGCGCGCGAGTTCGCCGGCCGGCTGTGGCAGGTGTACCTGCTGCCGGTGTACGCGCTCGGGGTGCTCGGCCGCCGCCGCCTCACCTGGGGGGTGATCGGGTTCGTCGCGCTCACGCTGGTGTACCCGGCGCCGGAGATCGTCGCCGAGCTGCCGTTCTACCCGAAGAACCTGCCCGAGCCTCCGCAGGTGTGGCTCCAGGCGCGGGTGGTGCTGTACGCCGCGCTGATCGTCGGGCTCCCGTTCCTCCGGCTCGCCGTCCCGTCGCGGGAGAGTCTTACGGGGAGCGGCTTCCGCTTCGCGGAGAGCCTCGGCGAATCGTCGAGCCCCGGCGCGGACGTGGCGTCGCTGTGCTGGCACTCGGCCGGGATCGGGCTGCTGTTCTCGGTGTTCGCGAACGGCGACTGGATGGGCGGCTACCGGTGGATGAGCCTGTTCGTGCCGCCAGTCACCGTGTTGTTCGCGCTCGGCGCGAGCGAGCTCGTGTCGGCGGTCGATCGGTGGCTGCCCGACCCGCAGCGGCCCGGGGCCGGTACAGCCGCGTCGCTGCTGTCGGCGTTCGCGGTGGCGGCGTGGCTGCCGCCGAACCTGAACCAGTCGCGCGACCACCTCACGTACAACGGCGACGAGACCGCGTTCCGGCTGATCCTGCGCGCCGACTACACCGACTCGGTGCGCAAGCGGACGTTCTTCGAGGGGGTGGTGCAGAACCTCGAGATGGACCAGGGCGGCACCACCTGGCGGCGCCCGGACTACGTGCAGATCGACATGGCGGGCCTGGTCGACATCCCGATGGCCCACCACAACTACGGGCAGCGGGCGTTCGTCGAGGAGTACGTGTTCACCGAGCACGAGCCCACGTTCGCGCACGTGCACGGGTGGTGGGCGCAGTACTGCGGGTTCAAGACCTACCCTCAGTGGGAGAACTACTTCCCGCTCCCGCCGCACCGCGACCTGCCGCCGGCGCCGCCGCTGCACCCCGGGATGTGGGCGAACCGGTCCCTGCTGTTCGCGCCCGAGTGGCCCCACGCCGCGCAGCGGGTCGCGTTCGACGGCGAGCTCGTGGTGCACGGGGCCCACGTGCCCGCGTCGGTGTGGCCGGTCGACGGCGACGGGTACTTCGAGCTCGGGCTGCAGACCCCGCCGCGCGACGCGCTGCGGGTGATCGCGTTCCTCGCCCGCGACGGCGCGGTGGCGGCGTCGTGGGAGCTGCCGCTCGGCTACGGGATGCTCGACCTGCCGGAGTGGCGCGCCGACGACGTGTACGTCGGCCGGTACGCGGTTGTGGTGCCCGCCTCGGTGGCTCCGGGCCGGTACGACCTCGGGTTCGTGGTGCTCGACTCGGGCGGGGGGGTGCTCCGGCCCGGAG
>JBEBJC010001165.1:0-2640 GCA_040080105.1 Myxococcota bacterium | reverse complement strand
GTGGAGCTCGGGGACGTGGCCGTTCGCGGCGCAGGGGTCGTGGGGGCGGTCCTCGCGTACGAGGTGGTCCGCGGGGCGGTGGTCCGCCGCGTCCGGGCGGCGATGGCGCGCGGCGCGGCCGGGTTCGTGCGCCGACACCGGATCCAGCTCGAGTCGGCGCGGTTCATCGACCGGGTGTGGATCCGGGAGGCGCTCGCGCAAGACGTGGCGATCGAGGCCGCAGTGGCGCGGATCGCCCGCACCGGCGAGCGCACCGTGCGCCAGCTGCGCGCGCAGGTCGACGCGTACGTCGAGGAGATCGCCCCGTTCTTCTCGTTGTCGGCGTATTACCGGCTCGGATCGTGGCTCGGGCGAGGGGTGGTCAACTTCTGCTTCGAGCTCGTGATCGAGCCCGGCGCGTTCGAGGCGCAGAGGGCGAAGGTGCCCGACGACGCGGTCCGGGTGTACGTGATCAACCACCGCGCGAACATGGACCCGCTGATCCTGGCCTACGGGCTGCTCCGCCACGTGCCGATGTCGTACGCGGTGGGGGAGTGGGCGCTCGTGTGGCCGCTGCACACGCTGTTCCGCGCGTTCGGCAGCTACTTCGTGCGGCGGGGCGAGAAGGACCCGCTGTACCACGCGGTGCTCGAGCGGTTCGTGCAGGTGCTGGCGGGGCAGGGGGCGGTCACCGGCTTCTTCCCGGAGGGGGGCCTGACCCGCGACGGGGCGCTGCGCCGTCCCCGCACCGGCCTGCTCGACTACCTGATCGGGCTCCGCCGCGACCACCCCAACCGCGAGATCGCGTTCATGCCCGTCGGGCTGAACTACGACCGGGTGCTCGAGGACCGGATCCTGCTGCAGGACAAAGACGGGAGACGCCCGCGGCGCTCGCTCGGGGCGCGCCTGTTGTCGGTCGCGCGCGGGCTCGTGTGGGTGCCGCGGCTGGTGATCGCGAACCTGCTGCGGGTCGCCACCCGGTCACACCAGAAGTTCGGGTACGCCGCGCTCGCGTTCGGCGAGCCGCTGCTGCTGTCGGACTGGCCCGGCGGGTGGGAGCTGCACCAGCTGCCGGACGAGCCGCGAAAGGCGGCGATGGAGCTGCTCGGCCACGAGCTGCTGACCCGTCGGATCGGGCAGGTCGTCCCGGCCACGCCAGTGCCGATCTTCGCCACCGCATGGTTCCGGCACGGCCGAGACGTGCGGGTGTCGGTGCGCGAGGTGCTGGCCGAGCTGCGGGCCAAGGGCGTCCCGCTCGCGCTCGGTCGGGCGTTCGACGAGGTGCGGCGCAAGCGCGACGACGACGGACGGGCGAACGTGCACGAGACGTTCGAGGCCGCGCTGATCGCGGCGGAGGAGGCCGAGGTGGTGGTGGACCTCGCGACCGCGTTGCTGGTCCGGCGCGGCCTGGTGCGGCGCGAGGGGACGGGCTGGGTCGGCGCGGCTCCCGACGCCGAGGACGTGCTGCGGTACTACGCGAACGCGATCCGGCACCACCTCGAGCGCGCGCCCGAGGGCGTCGCAACCGACGGGGAGGACGAGTGACGTTCCGGCGGGTTTGTGTGTACTGCGGGTCGAGCACCCAGGTCCGACCGGTGTTCCTGGAGGTTGCCCGCGCGTTCGGCGAGCGGCTCGCGCGCGCAGGGATCGAGCTCGTGTACGGCGGCGGCAACGTCGGCTCGATGGGGGCGGTGGCTGGCGGCGCGCTCGCGGCGGGCGGCCGGGTGATCGGGGTGATCCCGGAGAAGCTCATGGCGCTCGAGCTCGGGCGCCACGACCTGGGCGAGCTCCACGTCGTCCCCGACATGCACGCCCGCAAGAAGCAGATGGCCGACCTGTCGGACGCGTTCGTGGCGCTGCCCGGCGGCTACGGGACGTTCGAGGAGCTGTTCGAAGCGGTCACCTGGACTCAGCTGTCGTACCACCACAAGCCGGTCGGGGTGCTGAACGTCGACGGGTACTACGACGGGCTCGAGGGCTTCCTCCGGCGCGCCGTGGACGAGGGGTTCGTCCGCCCGGCCCACCGGGAGCTGCTGCTGTTCGACACCGACCCGGCCCGCCTGCTCGACCGGCTGGGGTCGGTCCAGCTCCCGCGGCTCGAGCAATGGATCGACGATGTCTGACCCGGCACAACCAGCGGAGTTCCTGTGATCAGTAGGTTCGGGTGGCTGGCGATCGGCGCGGCGACGCTCTCGGGTTGCCTCGGCAGCTTTCGGCTGACCCACACGGTGTACGCGTTCAACCAGGGCGTGTCAGACAGCGTGGTCGCGCGAGAGGCGCTGTTCCTCGGGTTCCTGATCGTGCCGGTGTACCCCGCGGCCCTGCTCGCGGACGGCATCGTGCTGAACACGATCGAGCTCGCCACGGGTGACAACCCGGTCGACGCGCTGGAGGCCCGCGCCCCGGGTGGGCGGCGGGTGGTGGTGCGGCGTGAGCCGGACGGGTCGCTGTCGATCGCGATCGACGGCGAGCGACGCGGGATCGAACCAGCCCGGCACCGGCGGCCCGATCAGCAGGTAGGCGCTGGCCGGCAGCTCGGGGCGGTCGCGCTGTGAGGCCTCGTCGAAGCGCGTGCGCTCGACGTCGCCCGCGAGGCGCTCGAGCAGGAGATCAAGATCCTGCTCCTGCCCAGGGATCCCAACGACACCAAGAACATCATCC
>JBEBJC010001164.1:0-2640 GCA_040080105.1 Myxococcota bacterium | reverse complement strand
CGGTGCGACTCGGGGTCGACGCGCGGGCGAACCTCGGCCGGTACGTACAGTCCGGCACGGGGAGGGCGATGACCAGCGCCGACTGGACCTTGTCGGCCGACCTCGCGTGGGTCTGGGGGGGCCGGTGATCGGGTGGGCCGGATCGGCGGCGGCCGCGGTGATCGAGGTGCCGGGAGACGCCTCTTCGGTGCGGGAGGCGGTGGACGCCGCGTCCGCGGGGGACGTGATCGAAGTGGCCGACGGGTTCTGGCTCGATTCGCCCACGATCTCGGTCTCGCTCACCATCCGCGGCGCCGGCTCCGATCGGACGACCCTCGGGGTGGACTCGGGGCCGATCGTGGTCGCCGCTGGCGCGTCGGTGGTGTTCCAGGGCTTGGCGCTCGATTGCGCAGGCGGCACCTGCATCCGGGCCGAGGGCCCGATCACCCTGCTCGACGTGACGATCGGGGATGTCGGCGCCGCAGCCCCGGGAGTCGACGCCGACGCCGACGTGACCTGGAGCTCGGTCACCGTCGACGGGGCGCGGGCGCTGACCGTGCGGGGTGGCCGGGCCACGTTGACCGGTGTGTCGGTCTCCGGCGCGCCCGCGGCCGACGGGGCCTCGATCGAGGTGGTGGGCGGCGACCTCGAGGTGACCGATCTCGCCGTGTACGAACTGATCGCGACCTCCGCGGTGAGCGCCGTGGGCGCCTCGACGGTGGCGATGACCCGCGCGGTGGTCCGGTGTGGCGTGTTCACCGGCAGCCCGCTGACGCTCGACGCGGCGGAGGTGGCGCTGTCCGCGGTGGTGGTCGCCGACGACCAGGTCGGCCCTCCGTCCGCGTTGGTGACGTTGCCCAGAGGTGGGGCGGTCGACCACGGGGTGTTCGTGGGGCTGGGCGACGGGGTCGCCTTCGACGCCCCAGTCCCGGTCGCGGTGTCGAACACGGCGATCGCCGGGGTCGGCGCGTACGGCCCGGTCGAGGGGAGCTTCGATCTCGCGTGGGGCGGCCCGCCCCCTCCCCCGGGCTGGCTGTCCGCCGATCCGATGTTGCGCTCCCTCGACCCGTGTTCGGCCCCGGTGGTCCCCAGCGCCGGCAGCCCGCTGATCGATGCCGGAGATCCTGGAGAATCGGATCGCGCCGGCGGCAGATCCGACATCGGCGCCACCGGTGGACCCGCAGCCTTCGTGGTGGACATCGACGGCGACGGCGTCTCCCTCGACGCCGACTGCAACGAGTACGATGTCGGGACCTACCCGGGGGCTGCCGAGATCCCGTACGACGCGCTGGATCAGGACTGCGACGGCGCCGACTGGCTCGACGTCGACGGCGACGGCGTGGACTACCCGAACGACTGTGACGACGCGGATCCCGCCCGCGCGCCCGGCGCGACGGAGATCCCGTACGACGGGATCGATCAGGACTGCGTGGGGGGGGACGAGGTCGACCTCGACGACGACGGCGCGCCGGTAGACGTGGACTGCGACGATCGCGACGCCACTCGAGCGCCGGGGTTGGTCGAGGTCCCGTACGACGGGATCGATCAGGACTGCACCGGCGGTGACCTGCTCGACGTCGACGGCGACGGCGTCGACCGGGGGCCGGACTGCGACGACGCGGACCCGACCGTGCACCCGTGGGCGACCGAGGACCTGTCGGACCGCGACGTCGACTGTGACGGGTACGGCGATCCGGCTGGCCCGTTCCACCCCCGCGGGTGCCAGTCGGCCCCGACCGGGGCGCCGTGGCTGATGCTCCTGTTCCTGGCCCGGGGGCGCCGATGAGCGAACACGTGCTCGTCGACCGGGTCGGAGGGCGGGAGTACCGCTTGGTGCGCCGCCTCGGTGAAGGGGGGTTCGGCGAGGTGTACCTGGCGCAGGTGCGCACTGCGGGAGGCCTCGATCAGCGCGTCGCGGTCAAGCTGATCCTGCCGGATACCGACGCTCGGGCCGACGCGGTGCAGCGGCTGCGGGACGAGGCGGCGGTGCTCGCGCGCCTCCACCACCCGGTGATCCTCGCGGCGCACGACCTGGTCGAGCTCGACTCTCGGGTGGCGCTGGTCACCGAGTACGTCGAGGGGCAGGACCTGCGGGAGTGCATCAAGGACAAGGCCGACCCGATCCCCCTGGGCGCGCTGGTCGAGGTGTTGGGGCAGGTGGCGGGGGCGCTCGAGGCCGCGTGGACCTCCCACCGGATCGTGCACCGCGACATCAAGCCAGCGAACATCCGGATCGGCAGGCACGCGAACGTGAAGCTGCTCGACTTCGGCATCGCGAAGTCCGCCGAGACCAACGTCAAGACCCAGGCCGACATCGTGATGGGGAGCCTGCTGTACCTGGCCCCCGAGCGGTTCGACGCGAACCGCCCCGCCCACCCGGTGGCCGACGTGTTCGCGCTCGGGTGCATCCTGTACGAGCGGGTCGCCGGTGTCCGGCTGTTCAACAAGGTCGACGCGGCCCAGCTGTACGGGCTGGCGCGGTCGTCCGAGGCGTTCGACGCGTACGTCGGTCGCCGGCTCGAGGTGTTGCCCGCCGGACCCGCGCGCGAGCTCGCCCGCCGCACGTTGACCCGCGACCCCGAACTCCGCATCTCGGCTTCGGACCTGGCTGCGGCGTGTGACGCGCTGGTGCGCGAGCTGCCCGCCGATCAGACGCTGCGC
>JBEBJC010000167.1:0-12104 GCA_040080105.1 Myxococcota bacterium | reverse complement strand
CCCTCGATCGGTCTGAGCCGCGCTTCCGTTCAACAGCGTCGATCGGTCTCCGCCGCGAACTGCACCACCTCCGACGCGGTTCCACACCCCCGCCGACACCCAGGGCTCGCGAGGTCGAAGGACCGGGTGACGGCACGAAGAACGCGGAACGCCCCGAACCCGCGGCGGGTCCGACCGCCGAGCCGGACGGCGCCTGTTCGCAGGAGGTCGACCAGGACGGTCGCGTTCCGCTCCGAGCCTTCGTGGACCACCATCTCGAACGTGAACCGCGCGCCGGCGGGTACCAGCGACTCATCGAACTTGAGTCGACCATCCGCAACGCCGCGCTGCCCGATCGCCACGTGGTCGCGCACGACGCCCTCTCGGAGCAAGGCGAGGACCGGGTCGTCGACCGGGGCACCACAGAATGGGACGGGTCGGTCGGTGGCGTCGTGCACCTGAGCCCAGCTCACCTCGACCTTGGAGGATCGTCCGTCGGATCCCTCCTGGAACCCGAACACCTGTCGGCAAGTCGCGTCGTCGTCGGGGTCTCTCCCCTCAGCGAGCGCGTGGCGCAGCACCCCAGCCAGCGACGAGCCTGGGATCGACGGGAGCCCGTTCCCGTCCGTGACCCACGTCGTGTCGGGGGTGTCGTCACCCCCGACAGCCCCGACAGCGAATGGGGTGTCGAACTCCAGGGTGACTCTGGTGATCTCGAATCGCGCGCCCCTCATCGCCGCCTCCTCAGCGCCGCAAGGCGCACCACACGCGCCGCGGCGACCTCGATCGTGAGGCCCGGGTCTCCGCCGCACGCTGCCACCAACTCCACGAGCCGTTGTGAGGCGGTCCGCCCGCCGTGGCGGCGTCCCCACGCGAGCGACAGGCCTCGCGTGCCCTCGGACGTGTGCCCCTCCACCGCCGCCGCGGCCTCCGCCGGGGCTTGGTCCCGCAGCCGTCGTCCCAGCGAACGGATCTCCCCCCACTGGGCGCGTCCGACCCCGAACGCGAGCATCTCGCCGGCCCATGTGTCCGCGGTGGTGGAGACGCGGTCTACAGCCTCGAGCTCGGCGATCCGTGCCTCGAGCCACCGGCCCGTGGCGTCCTTCGGCAGTTCCTCCATGTCAGGCGGCGCGACCACGGAAGCGGGTGGGGCCGAGAACCACCCGGAGGGCGGCTCGGTCAGTAGCGCCGGCCAGAACCGAACTTGGCCGAGCCCATCCTGTCGCCATGCGCCGACCGCGGCGTCGAGGTCGGGACGGGGCGCGTCCGGAGCCGTCCGCTCCAACACGAACACCGAGCCTGCCTCCCACACCTGCCGCTCCAGGTCATGCCGGCGACGAAACCCATTGAACGGCGAGTATCGACGGGTTCCCACGAACGAGCGCTCCGGGAGCCAGCGCCACCCAGGCATTCCAAGCAGGCGAGGGTCCAGGTCTGCGGTCGGCAGTCCGTGGTCCGGGTCGATCAGCGCGAGGTCGGACAGGCAAAGCACGGCGATCTGGTCGACGTCGGGCGAGCGTGAGGGGAGGAGCTCGGGCCATGGATCCACCTTGTCGACACGGACCGCCCCGAACTCCGCTGACCGGGATCGGCCGAGGTAGACGCGCCCCCCGAGCAGGGCATGCTCGATCCGGGCGAGGTGTTCGGCCATGTCGTCGTCTGCGTCGATCCGAGCGACGAACACCTGGCCGCGACGGAGTGCCTCGATTCCGTACAGCAGGCCCTCCTGAGGCCGACCCTCGGCATCGATCGCGGTCCGCATCGAGTAGGAGGTGGTCGGCCGATGTAGGGTCAGCGCCCGATCCAAGAACCCGTCCCGAAGCTGCTTCACTTGACCGGGTGGGTCAGTGGCCAGGCGGTTGAACACGGAGGCGGCCAATGTTCCGCCCTCCTCCCAACGATCCCCTTTGGGAGCGTGGAGCGCGAAGGGCACGGGGACAGAAGGTGCGCCGCCGGCGCCGACGGGTAATCCGTCTCCGAACCGAACGCGGCCGGAGTCGAACACCTCGAACGCGTCCCGGACCGACAGGCTGCGATACAGCTTGGAGGCGACGGCGCCCCGGAGCTGGCTGCCGAGCATGCGCCGTACACACCGATGAGCGCCGACAGTGGCGCCGATCTCGCTGATGGCCACGTCACCCTCGAGCTCCAGGCTTAGGTAGAGTGATTTCATCGGTCTTCCAGGGTCGCGAGGACACGCCCGAGCCCACGGGTTCGACCGGTCCCGAGGTTGCGGATCAGCGGCAGCGCGGTCCCGAGGTCGGTGACCCACTCCGGGTCGTCAGGTCCGTCGATTCGCCCGCGTAGGGCCATCGGTACCGCCACCTCGATGGTCCGCAGGGTATGGTCCATACAGACGCCGTTCGCGTCGATCCGCGTGGCTGCGAGCGCATCGAACAAGGCGGACCGTTCCTTCCGGTGGAGAGCCGCCCAACGGCGCCACTGCGGCCCGGTGACCGCGTCACCCAGCTCCGCGTTGGAGAAGGTCAACGCTCCGGGAACGCTGTCGAACCGGCTCTCCTCGAGCTTCTGCTCGCGATCGTCGGCGTCGGTCGGGGGGGGGGGCGTTCCGAACCAACGGTTCGTGCGGCCCGCTGCGACTCGTTGGCAGTGCTCGGCGAGTTGGAACGCGTCGCGCAGGAGCCCCTTCACTGTCCGTCCCGGGAGGAACGGGAGCCCCTCGGCGGTGCGGTGCACCACGGCGTCGAGCGCCGCCCCATCACCCCGTCCCGTCCCGGCGTGCCACCAGGTCAGGACGTCGAAGCGAACGAACCGAGTCATGGTGCACCGCTGGCGAGAGATAGCGCGTCGCCGATCGGCGTCCGGCGCTTCCCGCCCGCATGTCGCCACCCGTCGGGTCCTGCTCCGAGAGCGGCCAGAGCGTTCTGGAGATCTGTCCAATCGTCATTGTGGGCGACCTCCTGCGCGCGCTGCCAGTGTCGGTCCGCACGGGCGCCGGACGCATGCTGCAGGGCGAGCCACTGGCGGACCGTCCCGCGAGGAAGTTTGCGCAGGACGCGCACGAGATCGAGCAACTTGGGCAGGCGTTCGAGGCCATAGGGCCCGTCGGTCAGCACACCGCCATCCACCGTGAGCTCGTCCTCGACGACCTGCGACCAGTCACCGGTCAGCGCGGTTTTGACCCGGTGAAACGCGACTCCGGACGGCGTGCCGTCGTCGCGACGCATCCCCGTCTTCGCGGCGCCACACAGCTGTTCGGCCAGCGTGTGGGCCTCGGCGAACGGCCAGCTGCTCGGAACGATCGCCACGCCGACACATGCGGTAAGGGCGCCCGTCTCCTCCTCGAAGGCGTTGAGGTACGCACGGACGAACGGCAGGGCGTCGGCCGCCCGCACGAGGACGGTCAGGTCGTCGCCACCGAGGACGACCGGCCTGAGCCAAGCCACCCGGTCGTCGTCCTCCACCACCATCGTCGCTCGACGGGCGGCCATCTTCGTCGCGCGCGCGAGCGTATTCGAGAACTCAGCGACTTCTTGGAGGTTCAACTGACGAATACGCCTGCCGATGCCGTTGCCGTCGGCATGGATGACCGCCAGGCGAGCGCATTGTCCAAGGCGATTTGGGTCGACGAGCCCACATCCTTGGGGGCGCGCGAGCGTCGCCCGCAGCTCGTCTCGACCGTCCCGGGCCGCGTCTTGCTGGGCGGCGGTCATCCGGTCGACCGACGTCCCGTCGCGCCACTCGGTCGCGGGCAGGCCCGTTCGTGGCGGGCGCCTCAGCCACGGGCCCGCCTCCGGCAGAGCGACCCGCGAACGGTTGCGCGAGGTGGCGAGCGCGGCATACAGCCGGCTAACGTCGTCCGAACCCTGTTCGACCCAACTCTGTACGATCGGTAGCCCAGGCGCCTGCTCGTCCACCGCCACCGGCCACCATCGGGCGAAGCGTTCGAGCCCGGATGTGTCAGGGAACTCGATCGTCGCGCCCCCGGCAGCGGCGTAGTGGACGAGCCCTCCACACGCCGTTGCGCGCTCGCGGGCGAAGGCCCCGAGCGCCTCGATCACGTTGCTCCCGCCGACTAGGTCCTTCATCCGCCCTGTCGAGAGGATCCAGGCCTGAATCGCCATTGTTTCGTATCGGTAGAGCCACCCCAACGCTACCTCCGGTAACTGGACGCGTGGGCGGGACGGATTGGACGAACTTTCTTCGAGTTCGCAATTGGTATAGGTAGATACGGCAATACAGGAAGACGTCCACGGGCTGGGGCCCACCCCGGTCGACTTGCGTCGTCCCGCCGCCGACTCCCGGTTTCGGTGCTGGGACGGGCGCCGTAGTGGCGTCGAAGGGCACCGCCGCGATCCACCGCACCGGCTCGACCTCCGACACCTCGACCGCGTGGGTCTACTCGAGTCGGTGTTCGGGTTGTTGGGCGCGATCGACGTTCAGGACGTCAGAACGTGTTCTTCCCGGATGGAGTTGCTGTCGCGCGACTCCAGATCACGTCGGACTGGAGTTGCTGGTTCGGCTTGGCGCACAAAAGCATACGTTTGAGGTCCTACACTCACAGACGCCGGAACGGCCGTCCCGGGCGGGTCCAGGCCGCATGTGCCACCTCGGTCTTGCCGCCCCCGACCACCGCCTGTACCGTAAACTCGGGAGGTGATCGTGTGGGTGATCGCGGCAATCGCGGCGGCCAGCCCGGTCTTCGAGCGGCCCGTCGACGAGACGGTGGACAAGCGCGCCATGCGGCGGCAAGTCCGCAAGGGGCGAATCGAGGAGCTCCGATACTACCGGAACCTCGGCGGGCAACAGCTCCCGGAGGTCGCGACCCGCCAGGCCTTAGAGCACGCGTACTCGGTCCCGAACCCGGGCGGGGGCAACCAGCCGCCGCTCGAAGGCTTCGCGGACCTGCACGCCCACGTGTTCTCCGACCGCGGCTTCGGGGGCCGCGCGGTGCTCGCGGGCACGGGTCGGTGCGACGGAGGGGATCACGGGCTGCGGTGGGGGATCACCCGGAACATCACGCTCGCCGGCCCAGAGGTCCTCGAGGACCCGATGATGGCGCAGCTCCTGCGGCACTGCCCGACCTCGGAGCTGCCTTCGTTCCGGTACTGGACCCATGACCAGTATGCAGTCGAGGCGCTGCGCCAGGCCCACGTCAACGGACTGAACCTGATCGTGATCAGCGCGGTGAACGCGC
Organism: Myxococcota bacterium; assembly: GCA_040080105.1. GTDB lineage: Bacteria > Myxococcota_A > UBA796 > UBA796 > JACKER01. Next base: position 6,967 of record JBEBJC010000167.1, on the reverse strand, counting down.
AGATCCTGTGCGGGATCTCCGAGGCGCACCAGCCCGACGTGGAGGGCCGGTTCCACATCGGCCGCGACAGCCGGGACGCGTTCGATTGCGGGGACGCGGTAAACCTCCACCGCCAGATCGCGCATGTGTGGGAGCTGGCGGAGCAGGAGTCGAGCTGGCTCGAGGTCGTGTTGAGCCCGCAGGGCGCGCGAGACACGATGTCCCGGGGCAAGCTGGCCGTGGTAATCGGCGTCGAGGCGAGCGACTATCTCGGGGCCGAGCAGTACGGCGGAATCGCGCCGGACGAAATGGTCCGGGAGTGCAATGGGCGCCGCCTGAACCGCCTGCGGTTCGTCCAGCGGAACCCGGTGGGCGCGCGGAACACGAAGCACACGGACCCGGCCGTGTGCGCGGCTCTCGCCGACACGGTGGTGACGCGGCTCCGGAACCTCGGCGTTCGGGTGGTGATCCCGATTCACGAGTGGACCAACGACGTGGGCGGCGCCGCGACCCACAACATCCCCCTGTTCCAGGCCACGTACGCGTTCCTCCAGCGCTCCAAGCGCGTGGACGAGGCGAAGTTCCCGGGCATCGGGTTCCTGCTGTACACCTCGCAGCACCGGTACGAGAAGGGCAAGATCTGGAAGTGGCCGATGCCGCTCGAAGCGGCGACGGATCCGTACGACGCGCGGGCGTACTACCGGAACGCCCGCGGGCTCACGCCGTACGGCCGGGCGCTGACGAGTCGCCTGCTGCACGAGGACGGCGGCGGCGACATGATCCTCGACCTGTCGCACTTCTCCGACCGCACGCTCGCCGATCTCGAGGAGATCACGGATGGGCCGGGGTCGACCCCGTCCGCCTTGCCGCTGATCGTGTCCCACGGCAGCCCGCGGGCCCTGGTGCAGCGCAACCGGGACGTGCTCGAGTACCCGAACTCGACGGAGAAGTACCTGTACACCGCGCGCCACGGCGGGTTGCCTGCGGTGATGACGAGCAACGAGCTCGTCGGGCCCGTCGCGTACGACGCACAGGACCCCGGACACCCGCTGCCGCGAGAGGTGGTGTGCCCGGGCTCAGTCGAGAGCGTGATCAACGCGATGCAGTTCGTGGCGCAGTTCTCGGACGTGCAGGCCTTCGGCACCGACTTCAACGGCGGCGCGATCGGCACGGCGCCGTCCACCGGCCCGGACGCGTGCTTCGCCGACAGTGCGTCCCCCGGCCAGATCCTGTTCGGGCGCGTCGTGCAGTGCCTCGCGCCGCCGGATCTGGGGCCTGGCACGGACGAGCTGCGCCAACGCGGGATGGCACATGTGGGGCTGCTCCCACAGCTCCGAGACGCGGTGGACCATGTCGCGGGCACAGACTTCGGGTTGAACGGGAGCGCGGAGCGGTTCGTGGAGGTGTGGAGCCGTCGGGGGCTTCGGTTCGAGCCTCCTCCGGTGATCCGGTCCGCGGCGCCCGTCTCCACGAACGACCTGCACTGGCGTGGGGACGTCACCGAGGCGCGCCTGCGAGACTGCTCGCTGATCGGAGACCGTCGCCGACCTGAGCCGTACGGCGTGGCCCTGGGTTCGTCAGGCAACATCAAGGTCCACGTGTCGCTGATCGACGACGAGGTGCACGTGTTCGCCAACAACAGTAGCAGCGGAGAGGTCGATCTCAATTGGCTGGCGGAGCCGGAGCGAACGATCGGCGGCGTAGAGGTCCCGTACGGGCCGCTGTCGCCGGCAGACCGGGTGGAGCTGCGGAGCCGGCTGCGCACGGCGCGCGCCAAAGGCTGCGAGGAGGGACCATGATCACGCTGTGGATCGGTGTGTCGTCGTTTGCCGTGGAGTGCGACGACCTGAAGCTCAGCCCCTCCCCGAAGGTGGACACGAAGAGCTACGACAAGGGGAAGAGCGACTTCGACGTGTTCCTCGGCGGCGCCGGCGGGGTGAAACCTGAAGGAGCCTGGTGCACCTGGGACGCCGCCAAGAACGAGTTCACGAACGCGACGGAGGAAACGAAGACGCCGATCCTCAAGCCGTCGGCGGATCCGAACGCGGTCCGCCCGTGTGAAGGGTCGGGTCCCCCCCTCCGCCCGACCTACCGAACGAACCTGAATCCCACGGCAGAGTTGTCCTGCCTATGGACCGACGGAGCGTTCGAACTCGCGAACACGGACGCGTCGGGGTGGGCCGCCGAAGCGTTCACGGGTCAGCTGCTCTCACCTCCGTGCTCTGGGCTGAGCCCCATGGAGAGCCCGAGAGTCGACGACGGGATGTGGTCTGCTACCTCCAACAAATCGGTCTTTTTGAGTGGGGCGGACGGAACGACCGAACCCGTTGGGTGGTGCACCTGGTCCGGAAGGTGGAAGAACGGCGAGGCCTTGTACGTGCCGGCGACGAAGGACTCGGAGCGCGCAATCTGGAAGCCGTCGGAGCCCTCGGCGAAGAAGCCTTGCGCGGGGAGGAATCTCAGCAAGCCCCTGACACCCAGTTACAGCACGGTAGAGGGGACCAAGCCGATGTGCCTGGTCGAACCCCACGCGGGCGTTCGAATCGCGTGGAAGGGCGAGGTCGGTTGGGTGGTCGACGCGTTCTCCGACTCGGCCATCTCCCCTGTCCCCTCGACGCCCACCTGGTCGAAGGACAACCTCGGCGTGTGCCCCATCCTAGCCAGCTGGGGGCCCGCATGCCACGAAAAGGACCCCTCTGACCTCGAGAAACTGGTTGCGAAGCGATACGGCAGCAACTGGACGTGCACCAGGTCCTGCTCCACCTTTGAATGCAATGTTGTTCGAAAACACAAGGAGGGCGTACAAGCTCCGGAAGGACAGGGAGGCGTGTCCGTGGTCACCGTACAGATGGGCGACAAGGGTCGCTACCGGCGTTCGGTGTGCGCCGCGCCTGCCCGAATCATCTCGGAGAAACCATGACTAGCCCGGCCGAGTTCGAGCACGTCGTGGACTGCCGCGAGGCCGCGCGTGTCGCCCGTGCCGACGCCGTCGCGCGTGGGTCCCTCGAGCGGGTGTTCCTGTGCGAGCCCACGAAGCACGAGTTCGCGCTCGACAGCTCTCCGCAGGTCCACGGCATCCGGCCTGGCACCCTCGCCCTCACCACGCTCGCCGCCGGGGGGATGTGGGTGCTCGGCGAGGCGGCTGAGCCGAGGTACCCGCAAACCTGGGGCATCTCGCGGCCGTTCCGGAGGCCGTCCCCGACACCGGGCCGGATCAGCGACGGCCTGTTGTATGCGGCCTTCACCTCGCCCTTGCTGCCGCTGGTGCTCACCCAGACACCAGAGCGGTGGGCGGACGCGCTCGTGGTGGCCGACGCCCTCGTCGTCACTGGCGGGGCCACGGAGGGGGCGAAGGCGATGTTCTCGCGCGTGCGTCCGTACGCGTACGCCGCGTCGGCAGGTACCTGGACCCCCGAGCAGGTACAGCCGTTCCTGGGCGAAGTCCGCACCGCCGATGCGCACCACAGCTTCTGGTCAGGCCACACCTCGATGGTGGGGGCCGCCACGGGCTCGTTGTCCGGCTTGTGCCTGCAGGCCGTGCAGGGGCCGTGCGCGGACCGCCCCTGGATGAAGGTCGCCAGCATCGGATCCGCTGTGGTCCTCACGGGTGGCCAGGGCGCGCTGCGCGTGACGGCCGGCAAACACTACGCGACCGACGTGCTCGTCGGCGGAGGGGTCGGGCTGCTGACCGGCTACACCTCCGCCCTGCTCTGGAACCACACTAAGGCGAGGTCGAGGTGATCGCGCTCGCGCTCTGGAGCGGGTGTGACGAGCCCGCGGTCGCGCCGTGGGGGACCTGGTACCTCCTCCGGACCGACCTCTCTGTGGTGGATTGCCCGGCGGTCCCCGACGACGGCCACACCCGAAAGCAGCGGGACGCCCTGTGGGAGGATTGGCACTACCACTTCGAGACCGCGGTGTTGGAGCTGCTCGACGCGGGCGGAGGCGCCGCGCGCGGCTTGTTCGCCGCGGACGCGGCGGTCGAGGACGTTGACGGGCTCGTCGGAGACGGGCTGGGGACGCTGCAGATCGGCGGAGACGGGGCGACGCTGACCTGGACTGCCGTCACCGTCGATCTCGTGATCGCCGATGTGGCCTGGTTCGGCCACCGCTGCTCCTTCGAGGACCGGTGCGACGACCGGTGTTACGTCGAATGACCGCAAGCTAGCGTTAGCGCCTGAACAGGCGGAAGGCTCCGCAAAAACTACCCTGCGCAACGGAGCATCTGGGCGGATCACCGTGCGAGGCGACGACACCGACGAGCCGCTGTCGATCCAGCGGATCGAAGTGGCGGGGTTGAACGAGAGCCTCGCAGAGGAGCTGTCGAACATGCCGATCACTCTTCTTGCCCAGCTGGGCGTCTCCGTGTACTTGGACGGAGACGTGTTCGCCAACCTTCCCGAGTTCCAAGGCACGGTTGCGTTCGGCGGAAACAGCACCGGCGAGACCTTCGTTCACGGCAGCCCTGCAGGAAAGGGTTGGCTGCAGTACTACGGGTTGCGTCAGAAGAGCCCGGTGAGTGGCTTGGAGCCGGGTGACCCCGTGGAGATCGGCGGCGGCGAAGCGCTGGCCCAGCAGGGCGCCCGACGCGTGCTCGACGAGGATCTCCTGCATCAGCCGATGGACCAAATCGAGGATCCGGCGTCGGGTCGAGTGGTGCCGGTGACGCACGGATGATCGTCTTCGTGATGCTGGCCTGCGCCCCCGAACCCGTGCTCGACGCGCTCGAGCCCCACGAGCTGTGGAAGCAGATGCTCGCGCTGGACCCCGAACAAGCCCAAGCCCAATTCGGGCTGCTGGAGAAGTGGGCGGTGATCGGCGACCCCGAGGTCTCGCGGATGGCCCTCGTGACCCTCGCCCACAGCGGCCATCCTCGGGCGTTCGACGTGGTGGTGCACCACCTGGACGGTCCGCTGCGCCTCACGGCGGTGCGGGCGCTCATCCGGTTCGACGAGCCGCGCGCCTGCGACCTGCTGGTCCGCGCGTGGCTCGCCGGGCCCGATCCGGACCCTGCGATCGACGCCGAGCTCCGGCAGGCCCTGACCCGGAACCGTCCCGCCTGCCAGTCCGCCATCCGCACCTCCGCGGAGCTTCGGCCGGGTCGGATGGCCGAGCTGTGGTGGACGGACCCATGATCGGGTGGTGGGTGGCTTGCGCGCAGCCGGTGGTGCCTGCGCTCGACGCACCGAGCGCGGAGGAGCGGTGGAGAGCGCTCGTGGTGCGGGACCGGGCCGCGCTCGTCGCCGAGGTCGACGCGGTGATCGCGCTCGCCCGATCCGACCCCGACCCTCGGGTTCGGGCGGCGGCGCTGCGGCACCTCGCGTACACCGAAGATCCGCGGTTCCTCGAGGTGGCGGAGGGGGTGCGGGGTACCGACGCCGAGGCTGACGCGATCGTCGCTGCGGCCTTCCACCCGGGTGGGTGCGAGCTGCTCGTGCGCTGGTGGGCGACGACCCCGGCGGAGTATGGGGTGCCGGTCGACCTCCGGCTGTACGACGCGTTCGTGGAGGCCGGCCGCCACGCCGTCGACTGCCCACTCGAGCGCTCGTATCGGAGCCGCCCGTCACGGTAGCCCGGCAGGACCGACCGAGGGCGTTCGAAGACCTGTCGGGAGCCTGCACGGACCTGATCGGCGCACCTGGAGCATGGTGGTAAAAGTCGTTCGACCGGAGCGCACCGTGGAGCTTCGCCTCCTGGGCGACATCGAGGAGACCCCGTGATCTGGCTGGGCGCGGCACTGTCGACCGGCGGTTGCTCGTCGAGCGAGGCCCCGCGCGACAGCGGTACCCCGAACCGTGACCTGCGCACCCTGACGTGCCCGATGGTCCTCTGCTACCCGCTCGCCGTCGCCGACGTGGACGCGCTGAAGGCGTGCTACGGCTACGACCACGGCTGGTCGGCCGAGACACCTGCCGAGGTGGCAGTGGCGTGCAGCTCGGGGCTCGCGTGCCTGTTCCTGCTCGGCCAACGCTCTCTCACCCGCGCGGACCAGTGTGGATGCTACGACCGGTCGCGGTCCGGCGGCGTCCCGCCGGAGTGTTGCTCCGAACCCCTACCCGACGACGCGTTCTTCCACCTCGGCGACGCGCTCGCACAGAGACTCGACGCCGATTGCGGCGTCGCGCTCGAGCCCGCGCCGATGGCGTGTGAGCTCGCCGCCCCGCCCGAGGACCGCGGAGACTGCGGTGCGGACTGACCTCCTCGCGGCGTGCGCAACGCTGGGGCTGCAGGGCTGCGCCGGGCAGGTGCCGCTGTCGGAGGTCCCGATCCATGGCGGCGACCCCCCCCAGCAGCAGACCGTTCGCGACGCCCTCGTCGCGTTCGACCGAGCGGTCGGAGAGGGGCGGCTGCGGCTCCCGAGCGTGCGGATCCGCGAGTGGAGCCGCGTGGGCTCGGTGAACCAGCGGTCCCTCAGGATCACGCTCGACGCGTCGCTGTTCGGCGACGACCTCGCGTTCGTGGCGCGGCACGAGCTCGGGCATGCCCTCGACTTCGCCGAGGCCCTGCTCGAACGGCCCGACCCTCTGTTCGACGACCTCGCGGACGAGCTCGTCGAAGCCGACCTGATCGAGTCGGTCGACGACTACCCCACCGCGCGCCTGCGGCGATCGGAGATGTTCGCCGTCGCGGTCGCCCTGGGCCCGCTCCCTACGCAGCTCGCGGCCACCGCGTGCCCGGGCGACGACCCCCGCGGGACCGAGCTCGGTGAGTGGATGGCCCAGCGGGTGTGGGGCGGTGAGCGGGTCGGCGAGGCGCAGCTCGGAGACGAGGCCCGGTGGAACGGGCTCCACTACCTCCCCGACCGGCTCGCCGTCGAGCCCACCATCGATCCGGAGGTGATCGACGTGTGGCCGATCGACGAGCTCCCGGGAGACGGCCTGTCCGACCAACGGGCGGCGGTGAGCTGGCGCACGGGGGTGCCGGTCGACCCGGCGCCGGAGGGGGACACCGAGCCCCGCGGAGGCCCCGCCGTCACCGACCTGTGGGT
>JBEBJC010001163.1:0-2642 GCA_040080105.1 Myxococcota bacterium | reverse complement strand
GTGGCCTCGGCCCGCGCCACGAACAGCGCCACCCCGTCCTCGGCGGCGAGCGGCCCGACCTCAACCACCCGCTCGCCCACCCACCCGGTCCGCTCCCGGCTGGTGACCAGGACCTGCAGCTCCGGCGCGCCGTCGAGCCACGCCTCGACCCCCTCACCTCCCCGACGCTCGTACCCGTCGAGGACCACCAGGCACCGACCGCGGGCGGCGAGGCAGTGCCCGACCTGCACCTGGGGATCCCCCGGGCCGAGCGGCACGTCGAGCGCGCGAGCGACCGCGACCGACACGCCGTCGTGAGGCCGATCGACGTCGACGAACCACACCCCGCCCGGGTACCGGTCGAGGGCGCTCCACGCGTGGTGCACCGCGAGCCGCGTCTTGCCGGCGCCGCCGAGCCCGATCAGCGTCACCAGGCGGTGGGACCCGAGCGCGCGCTCCACCACGGCGCGCTCCGCCTCCCGCCCGACGAACCGATCGCGCTCGGCCGGGAGCCGGAACCGACGCGGCGCGTCCGGCCCAGCCTGCGCGACCACCGCCGGGCCGGTGAACCGAACGCCCCGGCGGGTCACGGTCTCGACCCACCCCTCGTGCGCCGGCCCGAGCGCCTCCCGCAGCTTGAGCACCACGTTGCGCAGCGCGTGCTCGCTCACCGCGGTGTCCGGGTACAGGCGCGCGTTCAGCTCGGCCCGGCTGACGACCTCGCCCGGGGTCTCGAGCAGCCGCGCGAGCAGGTCGAGCGGCTTCGGCTGCACGGAGATCTGTGCCCCGTCGCGGTCGAGGCGAAACGCGAGCCGGTCGAACGTGAACGGACCGAACGACCAGCGCGCCACGGGCTACCGACGACGCCGCAGCAGCGCCAACGGAGCGAGCCAGCCGAGGCCGCCGGCCCACGGCGCCGACGCGCACCCCCCGGGGACCGAGCCGTCGTCGGCGAGCTCGAGCTCGAGCGCCGGCCCTTCGTTGCCCGCCCGATCGACGGGCACGATCGCGAGGGTGAACGCGAACGGCTCCTGGTCGTCGGTCGCGTCGTCGATCCACGTCAGCGACAGCGTCGGGCCGCGCCACGGGCCGGAAGGTACCTCGAGCCCGTCGGGCAACGTGCCGTCGAGCTGCTCGAGCCGGTATCCGACCTCGTCCGCCGGGTCGGGGTCACCGGCCGGGCGGGCCACTTCGATCCACACGCCGCCGATGTCGTCACAGCTGGTGGTCTCGCGGCCGAACAACCCCGAGCGACGGGGTCCGACGCCGCGCTTCAGGTCCACGCCGACCCGCACCGGCGGAGCCGGCGGCAGGTCGTCCTCGATCGCGGAGTCGACCGCGAAGGGGTCGGGGCCGACCATCGAGCACGCCCAGGTGGGATTCGCCAGCAGCGCCACCAACATCAGGGCCTCCCCCACTGGGATAGCTCACCGCGGGGGCGGGGTCACCCCGCGCGCGGCCCCAACCCGGCGCGCTGCGCCTCCGCGAACCCGCGCAGCGCTGCGCTCCGCTCGTCCGAGCCGAGCTCCTGCGCCCGCGCGGCCCCGACCGCCGCGACCGCCGCGAACTGCGGGTCGATCCAGCTCGGGAGGTGCAGCGCGCGGACCGCGGCCCAGTGGGCGTCGAACCGAACGTCCCCGATCGCGCACACCGCGAGGCCGAGGTGGGCGGCCATCGCGTTGAGCCGCCGGTGCCGCCGATCGGCCAGCACCGACTCGAGCAGGGGGCGGGCCGGGTCCACCTCCCCGAGCTCGACCCAGATCAGCCCGCGCGCGACCCGGGCGGCGATCACCAGCTGGTGCCCGGCCCGCTCGAGCTGCTCCTCGGCCCGGATCGTCCACTCGACCGCTCGACCGTGCTCGCCCCGCAGCCGCGCGATCTCCCCCTCCACCAGCAGCAGGTACCCGTCCACCGCGCGGGTCCGGCTCCGAGCCGCGAGCCGCCGCGCATCGGCGAGGTACGACTCCGCCCGGTCGGGATTTAGATCGGTGATCGCGATGTTGATCCGCTCGATCGCCGCGTCTCTCGCCTCCACCCAATGGCCACCGAGCTCGTACCGGGCTCGCGCCTCGTCACTCAGCGCCGCCGCCACCGGGTCGCGCCGGCTGACCGCGACCAGCGCGAGGGCGCGCAACACCCGGGCCTGCAGCTCGAGCGAGCCGTGCTCGTCGGCGATCGGCTGCGCGAGCCTGGCGGAGGCCTCCGCCCCGTCCAGGTCCCCGCGGCTGCGGCGTTGCACCGCCTGGTGCACCAGCGCCCGGGCCTCGAGCTGGACCCACCCGTGGGCCCGCGCGGCCCGGAGCGCGCGCTCGGTCCACCCGTCTGCCTGCGCGTAGTCGCCGCGCGCCACCAACAGGCTCACGTAGGTCAGCCACCCTTCGCCCCACCGCTCGTCCGCGTCGGGGGCGGCTGCCGCGTGCAGGGCTCGCTGCAGCGCGTCGAACACCTGGGAGCCGAGGCCGTACTCGCCGGACAGGTACAGGTCCCACATCCCGCTCTGGAGCGGGTCGATCGCGCGATCGAACTCCTCGGCGCCCAACAGGTGCATGCCGAGCCGGTGCCACGAGCCGACGCCGACCTGCCGCTCCACCACGTCGGCGCACCGGGCGTGGTGCAGCTGGAGCCGACCGGCCGCCGCGGCGCCCCGCTCGACGCTCTCGCGC
>JBEBJC010001162.1:0-2642 GCA_040080105.1 Myxococcota bacterium | reverse complement strand
AGGAGGTGCGCCACGCGCGGCTCGCGTTCGACGTGGTGAGCGCGTGGGGCGACGGGCCGGCGCGCCCGGGCGGGCTGCCGCTCGACGGGGCCCTCGGGGCGGTCGAGCGATCCGCCTGGTTGGTGGAGACGATCCGCGGCGGGTGTGTGGCCGAGACGATCTCGGCGATGCACGTCGCGGAGATGGCGCGCCGGGTGCGCGACCCCGACCTCGCGCAGGCCCTGCGGGCGGTGGCCGACGACGAGGCACGCCACGCCGAGCTCGCGTGGGCGGCGGTCCGGTGGTGCGTGCGGGACGATCCGTCCCTCGCCTCGGTGGCGCAGGCGACGTTCGACGCGCTGACCGAGCCGCCGCTGCCGCCCCAGGACCCCGACGCGGACCGCCTCGCCGCGCACGGCGTGCTGTCGGCGCGCGACCAGGCCGCGATCGCGGCCCACGTGCTCGACCGGGTGATCCGCCCGTGCGCAGCGTTGGTGGTGGCGTGCTGACCGCCCTGGCCGCGATCGCCGCCCTCCGCCCGTGATCAGAGGGGGTCGAGCACGATCGGGCTGCCGTTGATCTGGGCGCTGAACCCGCGCTCGAGCACCTTGGGCTCGAGCAGCGGTCCGGCTTGCTCGAAGCACCCCGACACGCCGTTGGCCCAGCCGAACCCCTGTTCGGAGGCGGTCACCCCGTCGTACGACACGTACGTGCCGTACCACTCCGGCGCGATCGAGCCGTAGGTCTGCACCAGGGTGTCGGTCCCGTCGACCAGCTCGCCCACCGCGAACCCGATGGTGCGCCCCTCGAGCAGCAGCCCCGGGTGGTCGGTGCCGTGCACCCCGGCGTCGATCGTGCCGCAGAAGTTCAGCGGGCTCGGCGAGGTGAGGGTGATCTCCCACGCGCGCCACAGCTCGCCCCCCGAGCTGGTGGTCCAGCCGCCCGGGTCGACCGGGACCGCGGCCTCGGCGTCGTACACCAACGCGCAGTTCGCGTAGCCCTGGCTGTCGTACAACACGACGGTGAACGTCGACGACTGTGGGATCCCGGCCCAGAAGTAGTCGACCATCCCGCCTTCGGGGGCGATCGTGGAGATGAACGACGGCGCCATGTACGCCACGTCCATCGGGTACGGCTGCGGCGTCCACCCGGGGGACCCCGCGTCGACCGACGCGCGGGCACAGGTGTCGCCGGTCAGCTCGATCGTCGAGCGGGCCACGAACCCCTGACCGAGGTGAACCGCGTCGGTCGGCGCCCCCGCCGCCACCGCGGGCAGCGGCAGCCCCTCGCCGTCCGGGTCGAGCCACAGGTCCTGGCACACGGAGTCGAACCCGCGGTCGTACGACACCGCCTCGAGGGTCACCCCGTCGAACGACACGAACCCCGCCTGGACGAACGGCGCGTAGTCGACGTCCCAGTCGAGGCCGTCCTCGACGAGCTGCGCGGCCAGCTGGTCGCTGCTGGCTCCGAACGTGCCGATGCCGATCGCGTGGACCGCGCCGGCGAGCCAGTCCCGCACGTCGCTCACCCCGTACGACGCCGGGTCGAGCGGGGGGCAGTCGGTGGCGCCGCCGGCGAGCGGCCCGCCGTACACCTCGAGCGCCGTGCCCTCGGACGGCACGAACGCCGCCGGATCGAGGCTCGCCCAGCCGCCCAGGTCGAAGGTGACCGTGCACAGCGGCTCGCCGCTCCCGCCGTGCAGCACCAGCTCGAGGCTGGCCGGCATCGCGACCCCGGCGGCGGTGTGGTCGTGGATCCCGGCGGCGTCGCGATAGAACGACCAGCCGACGGTGACCCAGTGTGGATCGAACGGCACCCCGGCCGAGGGCGGACCGCCGACCGACGCGAGCTCGGCCGCCGCGGGGCAGACCGCGAGGTCGTCGAGCGGGTCGAGCGGGTCGGTGAGGTCGACCAGCACCTCCTGGCCGTCGGTCGCCCCGCCACCGTCGGTGTCCGGCCGCACCGGATCGGTGACTCCGGCGAGCTCGTCCGGGTCGGTCAGCCCGTCGGCGTCGGTGTCGGCCAGCGCCGGGTCGGTGCCGAGGGTGGTGACCTCCTCGGGGTCGGTGAGGCCGTCGCCGTCGGTGTCCACCGCGGTCGGTGACGAGCCCCAGGTCGACACCTCGTCGCCGTCGGTCAGGCCGTCGCCGTCCGTGTCGGCGGAGAACGGGTCGGCGCCGAGCTCGACCTCGGCCCCGTCTGCGAGGCCGTCGCCGTCGGTGTCCGGACCGGTGACCTCGGTGCCCAGGGCGAGCTCGTCGCCGTCGTCGAGGCCGTCGCCGTCGGTGTCGGCCGCGGTCGGATCGAACCCGGCGTTCACCTCGTCCGCGTCGAACAGGCCGTCGCCGTCGGTGTCCGGATCGAGCGGGTCGGTGTGGGTCTCGTCGACCTCGGCCCCGTCCGTCAGGCCGTCGTCGTCGCTGTCGGGGTCGTTCGGGTCGGTGCCGAGGCCGACCTCCTGCGCCGAGGGGAGGCCGTCACCGTCCGGGTCGGGCCCAGCGGTGTCGGTGTCGGCGTCGGTGTCCGTGTCGGCGTCTGCGTCGGTGTCGGTGTCGGTGTCCGCCTCGTCGGTGGGCGCCGGCGGGGGCTTGGGAGGATCACCGGCGGGGCAGCCGAGCCAACCGAGCCAACAGACGAACCGCCACATCAAGCCTCCCCGGGGG
>JBEBJC010001161.1:0-2645 GCA_040080105.1 Myxococcota bacterium | reverse complement strand
CTCCACTGGGGCTCGGGGCCCGCAGGGATCACCTCGGTCGGGGCAGGGCTGCCCGGGGTGGCGGCCACTGTGGCCGGGGCTGGCGCTCCGGCGAGCAGCGCCTTGCGCCGCGTGGCCAACGACTCGGGCCCGGGCGCGTCGACCGCCAGGCCGTCGGGCCCGGCGCCCCCCACCCCGTGGCGGTCGAGGGTCGAGGCCCAAGTGAGCTCGTCGTCCACGGGTCCCCGTGCCACCGCCTCCCGCAGATCGCCGAGGCCCGGCTGCAGCCGCGGGCTCTGCCCCATCGCCGGCGGAAGGTCCACAGTTTGGACCGATTGGAAAGCTCGAGAAAGCCGGAGCCTGTCTTCGGACACGCGCCCTCCCGAGCCGCCCACGTCAGCGGGTGCCGAAAGGTAATCCTCCTGACGCCCATCGCAGCGACGACTGCGTGACGAACTGCCCCCGCGAGTGAGGGTCGCAGCGACTTGGGGCAACCGCCCGGCCAGGGGGTGCGCGCGTCGCGCCCGTGTCGATTCGGTCACGAATCGACGCCCGAAGGCACGTCATGGATCGTGAGCCGCGCTCACACCAACCGTTTGCAGACGACGCTCCGGCGACACCCGAAGTTCGGGGGGCTCGTGTTGAATCAGCTCGACCTGCCGATCGGACGTCCGTGCCCGGCCCGGTGGGACCAGATGGCGGGCGACGACCAGACCCGGTACTGCCGGTCCTGCCACCTCACGGTCCACGACCTCACGGCGCGATCGGCGTCCGAGGCCAAGGCGTTCCTGCGCGCGAACCCGGGCGCGTGTGTCCGGTACACCTACGACCGGACCACCGGGGCGGTCCTCCACCGGCCGGGCTGTGGGACGGCCCGGCTCCGGCTGGCCCGCCGCCGGTTCGGGATCGCTGCCCTGGTGGGCGCGGCGCTGGTCGGGCCGGCTCGGGCCCTGTCGCTCCTCCACCCGGACCTGCCCGCGCGCTTCGCGGTGGCGGTGGGGTGGACCCGGCCCCCGCCGGTCCCCGCGGACGAGCCCACGGTGATGGGCGCGCTGGAGGCCCCGTCGGTGGAGATGTTCGAGCCGCCTCTACTGCCCCTGCGGCCGCCGGATCCGCCTCGCCGTTGAGCGCTGGACGGACGGGTCGCCCGGGCCGCCCGCCCTCACGAACCGATCCCCACCCATCGGCTCACCGCCGGTTCGTCCGTTGGTCCATGATCCGCTCGCGCTGCACCCGGCGCCGGTGCGCCTCCTCCGGGCCGAACCGCTCCGCCTCGGCCTTCTCCACCTTGTCGAGCGCCTCGGCGAGCTTCTCCGGGGTCGGTCGACCCGCGCCGTCGACCCGCTCCACCTCGAGCCCCGCCCGCGGGTCTGCCACCGGGCTGCGCGGGGACTGGGGCGCGACCGAGTACTGCGCCGCCACGATCGCCACCAACGCGACCACCAGGCCGAACCCGACCGAGTACCACCCTGCGCGCGACATCACGGGCACCCGATCGGGCCGAGCGGGGCCGCGGCGTCGACCAGGAACCCGAGCTCGAGCTCGTCCAGGTGGCCGGTGCCGAGCCAGTCGTGGGCCTCCTCGGTCGCGCCGCCGATCGCGGTGTTCGACCCGGGGCCGGTCTCGTACCCGCCGGCCACCACCACCGCGCGCCCGTTGGCCGGGTTGCGCAGGAGCAGCCGGGTGCCGGGGTCGGGGCGGTCGCGCCAGTACATGTTCACGTACCACGCCTCGTCCTCGACCGGCAGCGGCGCGCCGTACGCGCTCTGGCCGTACTCCGACCCTCCCTCCCCCGCCGGCGCCCACGGCTCGCCGCGCGCCATCACGTACCCGGAGGTGGCCTCGGACAGCGCGTAGTGGTCGTCGATCCCGTCGGTGAACGAGCCCGGCCACCCGCCGCCGAAGTCGTCGTCGACCGTGACCAGGTGGGCCTCCTTCACCACCGGGCCCGCGGTGGGGGTGTGCAGGAACACCGACCCGCCCGAGGTGTAGCAGTCCGGCAGCGCGCACGACGACCAGAACATCTCGACCTCGGTGTCGGCCACCGCGCACGCCCCACCCGCGAGCGGGGTGAACCCGATCGACAGCGTGTACGGACCCGCCTGGGCCGCGCCCTGGTCGTCGACCCAGGTGTCGACCACCACCCAGTACGTGCCGGGCCCGACCGACGCGGCGAGCTGCTGGTGGTCGCGCGCCAGGCAGTCCTCCGGGTCGGTCGACCCGAGGAGGTGCACGTCCAAGTCCACGCCGTCGCCGTCGACCTCGTCGATCCCCACGACCAGCAGGCCCTCCTCCCCCAGCACCACCTGGTACCACCACTCGGGCCCGCCCTCGTCGACGTCGGGCGCGCACCCGTACGCGTCGACCGCCCGGTGGGGCGAGTCGGAGGTGTCGCGCGCGTCGGTGTACGGCAGCGGGTCGGCCAGGAGCGGGTCACACGCGCTGCCCGGGCCCTCGGGGCAGTCGGTCGACGTACCGGTCGGCGGGGTCGTGCCCGGGGCGGTCGAAGAGGTCGACGACGGGGGGTCGCCCGCGCCCACCGGCGCCGACCGCAGTCCGCCGGGCTCTGCACACCCGACCGCGAGCCACCACATCGAGCCTCCCGCAGCCCAGCAGTGTACCTCCGCCGGTTCGAGTATGCTCCCGCCCCCGGAGGACTCGATGTG
>JBEBJC010001160.1:0-2650 GCA_040080105.1 Myxococcota bacterium | reverse complement strand
GGGTGGTCCGGGAGATCGTGTCCAAGGGGCCGGACCTGTGGGTCGCCGCCGACGACGCGGTCCACCACTTCGCCGGCGGCATGTGGAGCGCGGTGCCCGTCTCCGCGTACGCCATCGCCCTCGGCGACGACGAGCTGTGGGTCGTCGGGCCCGACGGGCTGTCGCGGGTGGTGGGCGACCAGGTGACCCCGATCCCCGGGACCGCTGGCGCCTCCGACGTGGGGGTCCGCCGCGGCGCGCCGTGGGTCGTGGGCCGGCGCGGGCTGATGGTGACCGACGCCGACGGGGGAGCGCCCCAGTGGGTGGCGGAGGGCGAGTGGCGCGAGTCCCACCTCACGTTCGACCCCTCCGACCAGGTGTGGGTCGGCGAGCGCGGCGGGGTCGAGCTGCTCGGCCCGGCGGAGGCGCTGCTCGAGGGCCACGGGCCCGGTGTCGTCCGGTGGCCGACGCAGTCGGGGATCCGCGCGCTCACGGTCGACCGCGAGGGTCACCTGTGGCTCGGGACCGACGGCCGGGGGCTGCAGCAGGTGGTGCCGCTCCCGTTCCGGCGGCACCGGTTCGACGACGGCGGGTCCCCCCTCTCGGTGCGGCTGCTCGACGTGAGCGGCCCGCGGCCTCTGGTCGCGCCGGGCTGTGAAGGGTTGCGCGCGGTGCCGGGCGGCGGCGAGCTCCTGCCCGGTCGGTGCGTGCTCGCGCTCGCGCGCGGCCGGCGTGGACTGCTGATCGCCCTGGGCGACGACCGCGGCGGGACCGAGGTGGTGACCGAGTCGGGCGCGCCGGTGACCCGGGTCGACGCCCAGGTCGTCGCGATGGCCGAGCACCCCGACGACGGAGCGCTGTGGATCGGCACCACCCGCGGGGTGTGGGTGCTGCGGGGCGAGGCGCTCACCCGGTTCCCCGGCCTCGACGAGACCGCGGCCGCGATCACCGTCGCGCGGGACGGCGCGGTGTGGATCGGCCAGCTGTCCGGCTTGGCGGTGGTGCGGCCCTCTGGGGTGGAGCGGATCGATCGCTCCAGGGGGATGCCCCGGGCTCAGGTCCGCGCGATCACGCTCGACGACGACGGCACCGCGTGGATCGGGACGTACGGGGGCGGGATGGTCCGCGTCGCCGACGGGCAGCTCACCGCGTTCACCCGTCGCGACGGCCTGCCCGAGGACGTGGTGTCCGCGATCGTCGACGACGGGCGCGGGTACCTGTGGCTGAACGGAAATCGCGGGGTGGCGCGGGTCCCGCGGTCGGACCTGGCGCGGTTCCGCGAGGGCGACCCGTCCACGGTGGTGCGGGCCACGCTGCTGCCGACCGGGGAGGGCAACGGCGGCGCCCAACCGTCCGCCGGGCGCGACCGCCGCGGGACGATGTGGTTCTCCACCATCGACGGCGCGATCGAGATCGACCCAGAGATCCGGCCGAACCGGATCCAACCGGTGGCGGTGGTGCAGCAGGTGTCGGTCGACGGGCAGAGCTTCCCGACGATCGGCGGCTGGACCTCCCCGGCGGGGCAGCGCGACCTGTCGGTTTCGTACACGGCGGCGGTGCTCGGGCAGCCCTCCCTCGTGCGGTTCCGGTACCGGCTGCTCGGGTTGCAGCAGGATTGGCGGGAGGCCGGCAGGCAACGGCGGGCCGAGTACTCGCGCCTCGCGCCGGGTCGGTACACGTTCGAGGTGCAGGCCGCGAACGAGGACGGCCTGTGGTCGGCGTCGGAGCGCGCGACGTTCGTGCTCGGCGCGCGGTGGTCGGAGCAGCCCCTGGTGCGGGTCGTCGGGGCGGCCCTCCTCGGGGCGCTCGCGATCGCGGCGATCATCGGGGTGTTCGTCCGGTTCGACCGCCGGCGGGCCGCGCGCGCGCTCGAGCTGCAGGAGCAGGTCGAGCGGTCGGCGGCGGCCGAGGCCCACGCGAAGACCCAGGAGGCGTACTACCGGTCGGTGTTCGAAGGGGCGTCCGACGGGTTGCTGGTGTGTGGGCCGGACGGGGTGGTGCGCGACGCCAACCCCGCCGCCGAGCGGATGTTCGGCTCGCCGGAGCGAGCGGTGCGCGGGCGGTCACACGAGGAGCTGCTCCAGCTCGACGCGAGCCGGCGCGAGGGTCTGCCTCCCGACGGTGAGATCGGCGTCCGGGCCGACGGGCGCACGTTCGTGGCGCGCGTGTCGACCGTGCCGCTGGCCGACGGGCAGGCCCTCACGTCGGTGGTCGATCTCACGCCGCTGCTCGAGCTGCAGGATCGCCTGGCGGAGGCGCACCGGCTGGAGGCCGTCGGCCGGCTCGCCGGCGGGGTCGCGCACGACTTCAACAACCTGCTCACGGTGGCGCGCGGCAGCGTGCTGGCGCTGCGGCAGCAGCTCGGGCGGGAGGGGGCCGAGAACGTCGACCAGATCGACTACGTGATCACCCGGGGCGCGCAGGTCACCCGGCAGCTGCTCGCGTTCGGTCGACGGCAGCAGCTCCGCGGCGAGCCGTTCGACGTGGCGGCGCTGGTGGTGCGCCTCCAGAACATGCTCGGCCGGCTGGTCGAGCCGCCGTCCACCCTGACCGTGACGGTGGCGACCGAGCGCGCGGTGGTGGTGGCCGACCCGACCCAGATGGAGCTGACCCTGGTGAACCTGGTGATCAACGCGGCGGACGCGCTCGGGCGCGGCGGCCGGATCGACGT
>JBEBJC010001159.1:0-2652 GCA_040080105.1 Myxococcota bacterium | reverse complement strand
GCCCCAGCACGGTCACGAGGCGGGCGCCGTCCTCGAACCTCGCGGCGAGCTCGCCGAGTTCGGCCCCTCGCCCCACGAACCGGTCGCGCTCGGCCGGGAGGCTCACCGGCACGTCGTCGGGGGCGAGCTCCAGCCGGTACCCGCCGCCGCGGGTGGACACGAGCCACCGCGGCTCTCCGGGGTCGGCTTCGAGCTTCTTGCGCAAACGGGAGATCGTGTGATCCACCGCGCGGGTCACCACCCGCGGAGAGTAGCCCCACACCTGGACCAATAGCTCTTCTCGAGTAGCGTTCGCCCCACGCCGGCCGACCATGTAGGTCAACAACGAGGTCTCGAGTGGGCTCAGCGCCGCCGTGCGGTCGGGGTGCACCACCCGACGGTTGACCAGGTCGACCTTCGCCGGGCCGAGCCGCAGGACTTCGAGGGGTTCCATCTCGCGCTGCCTCTCCGTCACCGACCTGCTGCACCTCACGATATCACCGGGATCACCGCCCGCCTCAGCCCGCCGGTCGTTCGGCTGTCGAGTTCGGTCACTGGCGCGTCGCCCCCCGCCGACCTCGCGTTAAGGGGGCCCGATGTCTCGTCCAACCGCTACGGAAGTGCTGAAGCGTGGTGCGCTCGGGGGCCTCGGCTGGGGCTGGGCCGTCGGCCTGGTCCACCTCGCGGTCGGCGTCGCGCTGATCGTGAAGCTCAACGCTCCGCCGATGACTTGGTTCACCGCGAAGTCGATCCTGCTCGAGACGTCGGTGGCTGTGGCGCTGGGCGCGCTCCTGGCTCCGCTGACCCTCGCGCCGAACGGCCGGCTCGCGCACCTCGGCGGGATGGCGCTCGGCTGGCTCGCGCTCGAGCGGTGGGTCGCGGTCGACCCTACCCGGCTCGAGATGTGGATCGCCCCCACGGTGGTCGGGGTGGTGCTGTTCGGCCTCGGGACCGCGCTCGGCCGGTACGCGCCGATCGCGCTGGCCGCGGTGGCCGCGCTGCTCCCGCCCGCGCTGGTCGCGACCCCGGTGGTGAACTACACCCTCGGCGGGTACGCCGACACCCCGAACGCCGACCGCGGCGCGCCGCCCGAGGGCGCGCCCGACGTGTTGTTCATCGTGATGGACACGACCCGCGCGAAGAGCGTGTCCGCGCTCGGCTACGACCGCGACACCACGCCGAACCTCGACGCGCTCGCGGCCGAAGGGGCCCTGTACCTGCAGGCCACCTCGTCTGCGACCTGGTCACTGCCGGCGCACGCGTCGCTGTTCACCGGGCACTACCCGTCCTCCCACGAGGCACACGACGAGACCCGGATGCTCGACGACCGGCTGCCCACGCTGGCGGCCACGATGTCGAAGCGGGGCTGGCAGGCGCTCGCGTTCTCGGCGAACCCGTACATCAGCGACACCTACGGGCTCGTGCGCGGGTTCGAGTGGACCGACAAGGCGTGGCAGACGGGGGACGGCGGCCGCCAGTTCAGCTTCATCTACCGCCTGATCGATCGGCTCGGGTTCTCGGCCGAAGACAAGGGCGGCGGGCAGGTGGTCGAGAACCTCCGCGGGTGGATGGCGAGCCGCAAGCCCGACGACCCGCCGGCGTTCGTGTTCGTGAACTTCCTCGAGGCGCACTTCCCGTTCAACCAGCTGCCCGAGCCGTACCTGTACGCCTACACCCAGGAGCCGGCGTCGGCGCTCGCGGGCGCGAGCCAGACCGCGTTCGGCGTCCAGTTCGGACGCCAGCTCACCGACGCCGAGCAGCAGCAGATCCGGCAGCCGATCCTCGACATGTACGACGGCGGCGTGAAGTACACCGACCACCTCGTGGGTGAGGTGATCGACCTGTGGCGCGACGCGGGCCGCCTCGACCACACGGTGGTGATCGTGGTCGGCGACCACGGGGAGATGGTGGGTGAGCACGGCGCGTTCGGCCACGTGAGCTCGCTGTACCAGCCCGACCTGCACGTGCCGCTGGTGGTGCGGTACCCGGCGAAGGTGCCGGCCGGCACGCGGGTCGAGGAGCCGGTGACCACGACCGGGATCTACGCCACGATCCTCGATCTACTCGGGCAGGACTACCTCGAGCTCCAGCTCCAGGCGGGCTCGCTCCTGCCGGACTCGCCGCTGCGGGGCCCGGTGGTCACGGAGCGGTTCGAAGAGAAGATGCTCGCCGAGCGGTTCGCCCCGGGGACCGCGAACGGCAAGGGACCGCTGCTGCAGCCCCGCGGCCGGTACCGCGCGTACCGCGAGGGCGACCTGAAGTACGTCGAGTACAGCGGCGAGGGCGGCCCGTGGCTGTTCGACCTGCGGGCCGACCCGAACGAGGACGCCGATCTGGCCTCGTCGCAGCCGGAGAAGCTCGGCGAGATGAAGGCGACCCTCGACGCGCTCGGGTTCAAACCGCTCGACGCGCCGGTCGGGACCACCGTGCAGAAGAAGGCGCGGTCGGCCGAGGAGTGCCAGATGCTGGTGAAGCTCGGGTACATCGCCGAGGACGGCGTCGAAGACTGCATGGCCGGCGGCTGACCGACCCTCGAGTCGGCGCCTAGTCCTAGCACCGCTCGGGAGAGAGGGTCCGGCGTGGCGCGGGTCGCCGCCCGACGCCGTGCACGTCCCGAGTCGTGACTCTGGACGACGTTACGGGCGTGCGCAAGGGTTGGCGAGCGCTTAGACG
>JBEBJC010000166.1:0-12128 GCA_040080105.1 Myxococcota bacterium | reverse complement strand
CATCCAAGGCAGGAGCCCGGTGCGGTAGTTCCGCTCGCCGGGATCTGTGCGGGGGGCGCCCGGCAACGGGCGTCCCTACCGCGACGGCCTGGGGAATTCCGCAGGACGGAGTCCGAGGACCAACAATTGTGTCCGTGGTGAGGCGGGCCTCACTTGGGCAGGCGGATCCGACCGTTCGGCGCGGTCCGCTCGTCGGGCGGGGCGGTGATCGCCGAGACCGTGACCCGGGGCCCCTCCGCGCTCGCTGGTCGCGCGCGGGTGGGGAGGGGAACCGTGCCCTCCGGATCCACCGCGAGGCCGGGCGTCGACGGTCGGTTCATCCCGACCGAGGTGACCCACCCGCCGCCGTTGTCGGGGGCTTTTCCGCCATACCACGCGAGTCCGCGCGCCACGTTCACCTCTGACGCTACGATACCCCGATGTCCGACGAACCGAACTACATGACCCCTCGCGGGTACGAACGGATCCGGCGCGAGCTCGAGTGGCTCGAACTGGTCGACCGTCCGCGGGTGGTGGCCGAGGTGTCGTACGCGGCCTCCCTCGGCGATCGGTCGGAGAACGCCGAGTACATCTACGGGAAGAAGCGGCTGCGCGAGATCGACAAGCGCCGCGGGTACCTGCTCAAGCGGCTCGAGCGCGCGCAGATGGTCGACCCGGCCCGGCTGTCGGGTGAGGTCGTGCGGTTCGGGGCCACGGTGGTGATCGCGGACGAGAAGGGCGTCGAGAAGACCTGGCGGATCTACGGGGAAGACGAGGTCGACGTGGAGGCGGGGGTGTTGTCGTGGCGCAGCCCGATCGCCCGCGCGGTGCTCGGCAAGCGGGAGGGGGACACCGCCCGGTTCGAGAGCCCGGGCGGCCCGCGCGAGGTCGAGATCGTCGAGGTGAGGTACCACCCGTGTGAGCCGCTGCCGGAGAACCTCGACTTCTCGCGTTGACAGGAGGTCCGGCATGATCGAGCGATTCCTCGGCGTCCGCGCCCGCACCGAGCGGCTCGCTGCGCCGTTGACCCCCGAGGACCAGCAGCTGCAGGCGTTCGCCTCGGCCAGCCCGACCAAGTGGCACCGCGGCCACACCACCTGGTTCTGGGAGACGTTCCTGCTCGCCCCGCTCGGCGTCCCGCCCGAGCACCCCTCGTGGGGGGTGCTGTTCAACTCGTACTACGAGGCGGTCGGGCCGAGGCACGCCCGGGCCGAGCGCGGGCTGTTGTCGCGGCCGACCGCGGCGGAGGTCGGTCAGTGGCGCGCGGTGGTCGACGATCGGGTGGCGCGGACCCTCGCCGGGTTGACGCCCGACCGCCTCGCCGCGGTGGCCCCGATCGTCGAGCTCGGGCTCGCGCACGAGGAGCAACACCAGGAGCTGATCCTGAGCGACCTCCTCGCGGCGTTCGATCGGTCCGAGCTGCGGCCGGTGTACACCCACCGGCCGAGGACACCGCCCGCGACCGCCGCCGCGCCGAGGTGGATCTGCCACCCGGGCGGAGGGGTGGAGATCGGCGCCACCGGGTCGTCGTTCGCGTTCGACAACGAGGGGCCCGCGCACCGCCAGTGGCTCGCGCCGTTCGAGATCGGGTCCCGCCTGGTCACGGTGGGCGAGTGGCGCGCGTTCGCGGACGACCGGGGGTACGACACCCCGTCGCTGTGGCTGTCGGACGGGCTCGGCTGGGCGCGGACCCACGCGGTGCGGGCGCCCGGCTACCTCCGCCGCGACGGCGACGTGGTCACCGCGTTCGGGCTGCACGGCGAGCGCGAGGTGCACCCCGACGAGCCCGTCCTGCACCTGTCGTACTACGAGGCGGACGCGCTCGCGACCTGGCTCGGCGCGCGGCTACCGACCGAGGCCGAGTGGGAGGTCGCGGCTGCAGGCGCGACCGACGCACGTCCGGACGACGGGGTGTTCGATCCGCCGGTGGTGGCCGACGGCGGGTGGTTCGGGTCCGCCTGGCAGTGGACCCGGTCGAGCTACGCGCCGTACCCCGGGTTCCGCGCGCCGCCCGGGGCGGTGGGCGAGTACAACGGGAAGTTCATGGTGAACCAGCAGGTGCTCCGCGGGTCGTCCCGGTGGACCCCCCCCGGCCACTCGCGCACCACCTACCGAAACTTCTGGCCGCCGGACACCCGTTTTCAAGCTACGGGACTCAGGCTCGCCCGCGACGCGTAACGTTCGGCGCCGCAGCGGGTCCGAGCTGCGCGGAGGCACCGTGGCGAAGGCGAGCTGGAACGGGCGGGTGGTGGCCGAGAGCGACGACGTGGTGATCGTCGAGGGGAACGTGTACTTCCCGGTCGCTGCGGTGACCGAGGGGGTGCTCGCGCCGAGTGACACCCACACCGTGTGCCCGTGGAAGGGCACCGCGAGCTACCACCACCTGGTGGTCGACGGGCAGACGAACCGCGACGCCGCGTGGTTCTACCCGACCCCGAAGGACGCCGCCGCCCAGATCGCCGGCCGGATCGCGTTCTGGAAGGGTGTCACGGTGGTCCGGTGAGCGCGCTCGCGAACGCCACCCCCGACGGCGCGGTGCGCGACGCCGCCGCCGCGCTGCTGTCGACCCCTCCGTCGCTGCCGCCGTGGTTGTTCTACGACGCGCGCGGGACCGAGCTGTTCGAGCAGATCACCGAGCTGCCGGAGTACTACCTGACCCGCGCCGAGCGCTCGATCCTCGACGCGCACGCAGACGAGATCGTCGCGCTGGCCGCCGCGGGCACGAGCCAGCCGCTGCACGTGGTCGAGCTCGGCGCCGGGCTCGCCACCAAGACCCAGCGGGTGCTCGCCGCGGTGGTCGCGCGCCAGGGCCGGTGCCTGTACCTGCCGGTCGACGTGTCGACCTCCGCGCTCGAGCAGGTGGTCGCCCGCCTCGCGCGGGAGGAGCCCCAGGTCACGGTGCGCCCGGTGGCGGGCACCCACACCGACGCGCTCCCCGCGATCCGGGACCTCGGGCCGCGGCGGCTGGTGTTGTTCGTCGGCAGCTCGATCGGGAACTACACCGACGCCGAGGCCGTGGCGTTGCTCGCGGCGGTCGCCCAGACCTTGCGCCCGGGCGGCGCGCTGCTGCTCGGCACCGACCGCCGCAAGGACCCGGCGGTGCTCCTCCCGGCGTACGACGACGCGGCCGGCGTCACCGCCGCGTTCGACCTCAACGTCCTCGCGCGGCTGAACCGCGAGCTCGGCGCGGACTTCGCGCTCGAGCGGTGGCGGCACGAGGCGCGGTGGAACGACGCACAGTCGCGGATCGAGATGCACCTCGTGTCGACCGAGGACCAGGTGGTGCACCTGCCGGGCGTCGGGGTCGCGCGGTTCACCGCCGGCGAGTCGATCCACACCGAGTCGAGCGTGAAGTACGACGAGGCCCACGTCGACCGGCTGCTCTCCGCCGCGGGGTTCACCCGCGAGCGCACGTGGACCGACGCCGAGGGCCGGTTCGACCTGCACCTCGCCCGGCGGTAGACCGCGACACCGATGTCCGGATCCGCCGCCGCCGGCCGCCCGCCCCGCAGCGCACACCCGCGTCAAAACCGTGTCAGGGGTCGTGGCACGGTTCGTGCTTGGCCACCGGGCGGAGGGACTGATGCGCCGGTGGTGGATCGCAGGGGCAGGGGTGGTGAACGTCGCGATGTTGGTGGCCACGAGTCCGCCGCGGGTGGAGGTCGGTGAGTCCGTGCCGTTCGCGCTCGAGCTGAACCCGGAGCAGCGGGACGTGTGGATCGAGCTCGAGTACGAGTACAGCCCCGATCCGAAGCTGTCCGCTCCGTACTCGGGCGTGTCGCTCGTGCTCGCCGGGGACAACCTCGGCTCGACCGGCCAGCTGCAGCTGTTTCAGCTGCCCGAGCCGCGCCTCGACGCCGGGGTGCCCGACGAGATGCTCGGAGACGCCGCGGTGGACGCCGGGCTCGGCGCCCCGCTCGCGGTGGACGTGTACCTGTCCGGGCCGGTGACGTTGCGCGCCGGCCGGCACACGACCTGGCTGCTGGTGCACCTCGACGGGGAGGCGGACGTCGTGCTCGACGGCGAGCTCACCCTGTCGGCGCAGTACTCGGCGAACCGCACCTCGGCCGAGCTCCACCTCGTCGAGGTGCGGTGATGATCCCCTGGCTCCTGGCGCTCGGGTGTCCCGACTCGCGGTTCTCCGCGACCGACACCGGGACGTGCTTCGACTTCCTCGACCTCGAGCAGCCCGAGATCGCGGAGGGGGAGGTCGCGGTGAGCCGGTTCGTGTCCGCCACCCGCGACGCGCCGGTTCAGCTCGAGCTGTTCGTCACCAACAACACGCCCGCGGACTGCGCGGTGGCGGTGTACGTGGGCGACACGCCCGCCGACCTGGCGTTCGTCCCGGCGCTGTCGCCCGACGAGCAGCCGCCGTCCCGGATCCCGGAGCTGGGCGACCTCCAGTACGCGCGGGTGTTGGCCGCCGGGTCCGAAGTCGCCCACTACTGGACAGCAGACCACGAGGGCCCGGCGTCGATCACGGTGGTCGGGTGCCCGGGGCTGTGGATCGGCGGCTCGGTCACCGGCGGGTGTGACGCCGACCTGCGGCTCGAGAGATGAGGGGCGAGATCCTGCTCCACCCGGTCGCCCTGGCGGCGGCCGCGGTGTACGGGCTGAACGACTGGTGGCTGAAGGCCGCCCACCCCGGCGTGTTGTCGGGCAAGTTGTCCGACGTGGCGGGCCTGGTGGTGCTTCCGGTCACCCTGTTCGCGCTGGCCGAGCTCGCGGCGCGGCGCCCGTTGTCGTCGCGGGTGTACGCGGCGCTGGTGGGGGTGAGCGCGCTCGGGTTCGCCGCGGTCGAGGTGATCCCGGCGGCCGAGACCGCGTGGTGCGCGACCTGGGGCACGCTGTACTGGCCGCTGCGCGCGCTGCACGCCGCGGCGGTCGGGGCCGACTGGCCGAGCTGGGCCCCGGTGCGGGCGTGGTCCGACTGGACCGACCTGCTCACCCTCCCGGCGGCGGGCCTCGCGTGGCTCGCGCGCCCGGTCAGTTCACCACGATCACCGTGCAGCTAGGGTCGTCGACCACCAGCACCTCGTCGATCGGCTCGACCTCCTGCTCCGGCCACCGGATCTCGGCGACGGTCCACACCTGATCGTCGGCGTCGAGCAGGCGCTGGTACGTCGCGACCGGCGCCCCGCCCAGGTACACGACCACCGTCGCCATCGACGGGTCACACCCCTGGCGGCAGTCGGCGTCGCCGCGCTCGCCGTAGAAGTGCACCGCCGCGGTGTACACGCCGTCCGCGGGCGCGTCGATCGTGATCGTCTCTGGCCCGAACCCGTCGATCGCGTCGATGTCGAGGCTCGGGTCGTCCGAGCCGCCCGGGTCGCCCCAGTGCGGGTTCATGTTGCAGTAGTTGCAGTCGCCCGACTCGAACG
Organism: Myxococcota bacterium; assembly: GCA_040080105.1. Classification (GTDB taxonomy): domain Bacteria; phylum Myxococcota_A; class UBA796; order UBA796; genus JACKER01. Next base: position 6,768 of record JBEBJC010000166.1, on the reverse strand, counting down.
GGGGGGTGGTCCCGTTCAGCAGGTGCAGGTCGAGGTCGGTCGCCGCGTCCCACGACAGCTGCACGTAGAACCCGTCACTCGGCACCGCCTCGATCACCACCGTGTCCGGCGTGCTGTCCCACACGCCCTGGGTGTTCTTCACCGTGAGCTCGAACACGTACTGGCCGGCGAGGTCCACGAAGAACTCGGTGCGCGGCAGGTTCGGGACCCCGAGCACCGAGGTCGAGCCGGGAGGCGCCGCCACCAGGCGCCACTCGACCGCGACGATCTCGAGCCCCTCCGGATCGTACGACGCGGTGGCGTCGAGCTTCACCTGGTCCAGTGGGTCGACGATCTGGTCCGGACCAGCGTCGGCGATGGGCTCGTGGGTGCCGGGGGGCGGCGGGTCGGCCTCCGGCTCGGGCGGTGACTCCTCCGGCGCGGGCGGCTCGGCCGGCGCGGACGGCCCTCCGATCCCGTAGTCACTCGAACAGGCCGCGATCCCGAACCAAACCACCGTCCTCATGCCACCCTCCTCGAGGGTGGTTGTGCCTGCACCCCGGCCGCACGCCAACCGTGCAGTTGTGACGAACCGGACCGATCCGCGCACCGGACGCGTTACGGGGGCCGCGATGCGCCTCGACCTGTCCGGCTGCCACCTCGACCTGGACAGCAGGACCGCCTCCCGCGACGGTGCGCCGCTGCAGCTGTCGCGCCGCGAGTGGGACCTGCTGGTGTACCTCGCCCGTCGGCTCGGGCAGGCGGTCGGGCGCGACCAGCTGATGGTCGAGGTGATGGGGTACTCCCCGTCGGTGAACAGCCGCGCGCTCGACGCCTCGGTCAGCCGGCTGCGCGCGAAGATCGAGCCGCGCGCGGTCGACCCGGTCCACCTGGTCACCGTGTACGGGTTCGGATACCGGCTCGACGGGGTCGCGCGCGAGGGGTCGGACACGCCGGCCACGTCCGCGTCGCCGGCAGTGGCGCAGGTGGCCGAGCGGCTGGCGCGGCACGGCCAGGTCACGCTGGTCGGACCGCCCGGCGTCGGCAAGACCCACCTCGCACACGCGGTGGTGGAGCACCTCGGGGGCCGGGCGGCGTGGATCGATCTCGCCGGCGACCCCGCCCCGGACGAGGTGCGGGCCGCGCTCGACCGTGCCGACCTGGTGGTGTTCGACTCGGCTCAGGTCGACCCGGCCGCGGTGGCCGGCTGGGTGGCCGGTCCCCGGCGCGGGGCGGCGCTGATCACCAGCCGCGAGCGCCTGCGGTGGGAGGGCGAGGTCGTCCACCGGGTCGGGGAGCTCGACGTCGAGGCCGGCGCGGCGCTGTTCGTGGAGCAGGCCGGCCGGATCGGCGTGCACGGGTTCGGCCCGCAGGACCGGTCCGCGATCGAGGCGATCGTCCGGTCCCTCGACGGGATCCCGCTCGCGATCCGGTACGCGGCCACCCGCACGCTGGTGTTGTCCCCGGCCGAGATCGCGGACGAGCTCGCGCGCGACCTCGACCTGATCCGGTCGGCCGAGACGGGCTCGGGCACGCTGGCCGCCGCGGTGGGGTGGACCTGGGACCGGCTCGAGCGGTGGGAGCGCGCGGCGGTGTCGCAGCTCGCGGCGTTCGAGGGCGGGTTCACCCTCGACGCGGCGCGCAGGGTCGTGCGCCTCGACGACAGCCGCCCGCTGCTCGACGTGGTGCAGGCCCTGGTCGACCGGTGCCTGTGCCGGCGGGTGGGCGAGGGGCCGCGGTTCGCGGTGTACCGGGCGATCCGCGAGTTCGCGACCGACCGGGTCACCGTGGTCCCGTACCACCGCGACGCGCTGGTGCGGTGGGTGGCGTGGTGCGCCGAGGTGGCAGGCGATCCCGCGCTCGCGCGGCTCGAGCAGGTGAACCTGCGCGCGGCGTCGATGGTGGCGCCGATCCTCGACCCGGCGGCGGCGGAGAAGATCCGCGCCGCGCTGCCTTAGCGGCCGGCGTCGACCCCGACCTCGACCACCAGCAGCGCGCCCCCCGCCGCGGGGACGTACAGCGCGGTGGGCGACCACGGCGTGATCGGCCGGCCCCACCGCAGGGCGCCCGCGCCGCCCGCGGGGAGCTCGGCGAGCACCTCGACCTCGCCGTCGGGGAGGCGCCGGGACAGGCGGGTGCCGCCCCGCTCGACCCCGTACAGGTTCCCGCAGCTGTCGGTGACGATCCCGGCGAACCGGTCGATGCCGGGCATCCGGCCGAGCCCGACCGGGGCGGACCAGCTGTCGGCGCCGAGCCGCTCGAGCTGGTACAGGATCCCGTCCCCGCCGGCGACGAACAGGGTCGACTCTTCCGCCGACAGCGCCAGCGGACCCGCGCCGACGATCCCCTGCGCGATCACCTGCCCGTCCCGGGTGTCGGGATCGATCTGGACCACCTCGTCGGACACGGGGTCGGACGCGAACACCCACCCGTCGCGGTCCACCTCGATCCCGTCGATCAGCGGCAGGTTCGCGACCACCGCGCTCTGGCCGCCGGGAGTGACCCGCTCGATCCGGTCGAGGCCGACCACCACGAAGTCTCCCGCGGGGGTGCGCCGGGCGATGCTCGGCCCGAGGCTGATCCCCGACGCGAGGTGGCGCTCGTCCCCGCTCGGGTGGCGGGCGTGGAGCCAGGTCAGCTTGTGCCACACCGCGTACCCGTCGTCGTCCACGTCGAAGTCGCCGACCTCGCCCCACCCGGCCAGCTCGGTGATCCCCACCGGCGACAGCGCGTCGCACCCCGCGGCGACCGGGTCGTCGCCGGTCGGGGCGCCGTCGACCGAGGGACCGCCGGTGTCGACCGCCGCCGGGTCGAGCGGGATGTCGTAGCTGCGCAGCGACGGCGCACACGCGATGAGCCAGGTCCAGGTCATGACGCCTCCCGACCCGACCGTACGGTGCCGTCGATCGAACGGATCGTGCGAGCTTGCTACGGGGTTGAAACGGATGATGACCCTCGGACCGTTCGAGCTGGAGCAGGTGGTGGGTCGGGGCGGCTCGGCCACCGTGTGGCGCGGCGTCGCGCGCCCCTCCGGGCTCCCGGTCGCGGTGAAGGTGCTCACTGGCCACGACGTGCCGTCGGCGTTCCGCCGTGAGCTGAACGCGGTCGCGAGGCTCGATCACCCTGCGATCACCCCGGTGCTCGACCACGGCAGCGTCCGGGCGGACGAGGAGCGCCCGGGCCTGCCTGCGGGCGCCCCGTACATCGTCACGCTCCTCGCGGACGGGACACTCGACCCGCGGTGTGGGGCGATCGGGTGGGGTGAGCTCGGGCCGATCATCCACCAGCTGCTGGCGGGCCTCGGCCACGCCCACGCGCGAGAGGTGCTCCACCGCGACGTTAAGCCGAGCAACGTGCTGGTGTCGGCCCGCGGACCGGAGCTGACCGACTTCGGGCTGGCGCGAAGCACAGGCGACCCACAGCTCGGCGCTCTGGTCGGCACCCCGGCGTACATGGCGCCCGAGCAGGTCGAAGGCCGGTGGCGCGATCACGGGCCGTGGACCGACCTGTACGCGCTCGGCGCGACGGTGTGGGCGGCGTGCACCGGCATGCCCCCGTTCGGCGTGGGGGTCCGCGCGGCGCACGGCCACCTGCACCGGGAGCTGCCGCCGTTCAGTCCGTCGCCCGGGGCCCCCTCGGCGCTCGAAGGCTGGCTGCGCCGGCTGATGGCGAAGGAACCGGGCGCGCGGTTCGGCAGCGCGGCGGAGGCCGGCTGCGCCCTCGGGCGGTTCGAGCCGGCTCCACCACCCGCCGTCCGGGCGAACCGGGGGTGGTGGGCGGCGAGCGCCGGCCTGCGCCTGTTCGGGTTGCGGGAGCCGGCGCTGGTCGGGCGCGAGGCGGAGCAGCAGACCCTGCGGTCCGCCCTCGCTCGCGCCGAGGCAGGTTCGCCCACGGCCGTGTGGCTCGAAGGCGCCGCCGGCACGGGCAAGACCCGGCTCGCGCGTTGGCTTGCGGAGACCGCCCACCAGGAGCTCGGCGCCCGGCTGTGGCGGGCGTCCCACGCCGCGCGTCCCGGTCCACACGACGGGTTGCGGCCGCTGGTGCTGGCGCTGTTCGGGTGCGCGGACCTCGGCCCCGCCGACGCGGTCGACCGGATCACTCGCGCCACCGGGTTCGAGTTGGGCGACCCCCGGCTCGAGCGGCTCGCCGGGTGGCTCGAACCGTCCCCGTCCGGGGCGGCCCGCCCGCGGATCGAGGCGTTGGCCGACCACTTGTCTGCGGAGTCCGCCCGCTGTCCCGTGGTGCTGTCGTTGGACGATCTGCAGTGGGGCACCGACGCCCGCCAGCTGGCCCGCGCGCTGCTCGACCGGCCCGGGCGGGTGATGGTGGTGGGGACGATCGGTCGGGAGGCAGCCGCTGAGCAAGGGTTCGACGGCGTGATCCCGGAGCTCGTGCACCCGCGGGCCGAGCGGTGCCTCCTCGGCCCGTTGTCGAGCGTCGAACAGGCCACGTTGGTGGCTGGCCTATTGCCGCTCGAGCCGATGCTGACCGCGCGGGTGGTCGACCGCACCGACGGCAACCCGCTGTTCGCCACGCAGCTGATGGCGGACTGGGTCGGGCGAGACGGGCTCGCGCACACCCCCGCGGGGCTCGGTCTGCGGGTACACGACGACCGGCTCCCGCCTTCGGTCGAGGCCGTGTGGGCCGGACGCGTGCAGCGCCTGGTGGACGCGCTCGGGCCCGATGACGAGCGCGCGCTCGAGCTCGCGGCCGCGCTCGGCACCACCGCCGACGAGGCCGAGTGGCGCGCGGTGTGCCGCGCGGTCGGGCCCGAGCCGTCCGACGCGCTGATCGACGCGCTCGAGCGCGCCGGGTTGGCGACGCTGACGGGCCGCAGCCTGCGTCTGTGCCACGGCATGTTCCGCGAGAGCGTGCTCGCGCGGGCCGAGCGGTCCGGCCGCCTGCGCGAGCGCCATCGGGCGGTCGCGACGGTGCTGGACGCCGGAGCCGATCGGCCGTGGGCACGCGTCGGTCAGCACTTCCTCGCCGCCGGGGAGCTCGCGTCCGCGCTCACCCCCCTTTACGTCGGGGCGAGCCGGGCCGTGCAGGCCGACGAGTTCGACCGGGCAGAGGCGCTGCTGGCCGAGCGGACCCGCGCGCTGCTCGCGCTCGGCGCCGACGACGCCGATCCGCGGTGGGTCGAGCACTGGCTCGTGTCGTGCGAGCTGCGGCTGTGGCGCGACGGGGATTGGGCCGCCGCTCGGTCCGACGCGGCGCGAGGGTGGGAGCTGGCTCGGTCCGCGGGAGCCCCGCTGCGGGAGGCCCGCGCGGCGCAGCTCGTCGGGTTGACCTTCGACCACGAGGTCGGCCCGGCGAGCGCGTTGCCGTGGCTGGACCAGGCGGCCGAGGCCGCCGCCCGATCCGGCGAGCACTGGATGATCTCGAACATCGCGGCGTCCCGGTGCTCGGTGCGGACCGAGGCCGGGATCGGGCTCGCCGAGGTCGAACGGGACCTGATGGCGCTGCTGGCCGACACCCCGGGGGACGAGGGGTACGTGCTTCTCCAGCTCGCCCGGGCCGCCGAGGCCCGCGGGGACGTAGCGCAGACGTTGCGCTGGGTGGAGCGGGCCGAGGTGACCCACCGGCGCGAACGTCGGGCCGACGCGCTCGCCGCGTGCCGTCGGATCCGTGCGGTCGCCGCGCGCGCCGGGGGCGACCTGGAGCGCGCCCGCGACGGGTTCGTCGAGGTGTCCACGTTCTACCGCGGCGCCCTGCCGCTGCTGGTGCACGAGGTCGAGCTGGAGCTCGCCGAGGTCGAGGCCGCGCTCGGCGACCCCGAGGCGGCTCGGGCGCGGGTCCGCCAGGTGCTCGCCGAGGTGGGGCCGGATCGCGCCGAGTTGGTCGGGTCGGTCCACGCTCAGCTCGCGCTGCTGGCGACCACCGAGGACGAGTTCGACCGGAGCTGGCGGCTCGCTGTGTCGTGCTTCGAGCGGAGCGGGGTGCGCGTCCCCCGGATCCGTTCGGCCGCGCTCGCCGCTCTGGCGAGCTGCGGGGATGGGCCGCGGGCCGATCGCCTGGCCGCGTTGGTGTCGCTGCACACCCCCACCTGAGGCGAGGTCGTCACACCTGCAGGCTCGCCGTGCGCGGCCAGGTTCGGCGAGGCTCGGAGCAGGAGGGGTCGATGATCGCCTGGATCGTTGATCGGTAGGGGGCGGCGCCGGCCTGCCACCGGGTGCCAGGTCGACAACTGCACCGGCGACTGCGCCGTGACGTGTGGGTTCGGCGTGGGCAGCCCGAACAACGGGTCGGTGACCTGCGATTGACCCCGGCCTCCGCGCGGGTGATGACGCGTCGATGACCTCACGACCCGCGGCGCGCCGCGGCGATCCGAGCTCGTTCTCGCGCGAGGCGTTCCACCATGGCGCGTGGGCGCACGAGGTGTACCGCAAGGGCGCCGGGCCGGCGGTGATCGTGATCCCCGAGATCCCCGGCCTCACCCCGATGGTGCTCGGGTTCGCCGACCGCCTGGTCGACGCCGGCCTGTCGGTGGCGCTGCCGAACCTGTACGGTGAGCCCGGCCGCGACGTCGACGCCGAGAGCGGCCTGCGGCGGGCGGCGCACCTCGCGCGGGTCCTCGGGGGGGTGTGCGTGAGCCGCGAGTTCACCTTGCTGGCCGCCGGTCGCGAGTCGCCGGTGTTGCCGTGGCTGCGAGCGCTCGCGGCGCACGAGCACGCGCGGTGTGGCGGGCCCGGGGTCGGGGCGGTCGGGATGTGCCTGACCGGCGGGTTCGCGCTCGCGATGGCGATCGACCCGCGGGTGGTCGCGCCGGTGTTGTCCCAGCCCTCGTTG